>JBIIPV010000090.1:0-5210 GCA_044342435.1 Lacibacter sp.
AGAGGAGAAATTGGATTGACCTATATCTATGGTATTGGTCCTTCCACAGCCCGTTACATTCTTGAGAAGGCTGGTATTGATGTGAACAAAAAGGTGCATACCTGGAATGATGATGAGCTGAACGCCATCCGTAACATCATTACCAACGAACTGAAAGTGGAAGGACAGCTTCGCAGTGAGGTACAGATGAGCATCAAGCGTTTGCTTGACATCGCCTGCTACCGCGGTCTTCGCCACAGAAAAGGGTTGCCTGTTCGCGGACAGCGTACTAAAACCAACAGCCGTACACGTAAAGGAAAACGTAAAACGGTTGCCGGTAAGAAGAAGGCGGCTAAGAAATAATAATTAAAGCTGACGTTTCAAACGTTGGCTTTCTTTATATATGCACCGGTTATCACAGATCAGTATCGGAAATGAGGTGCACAAGTAGAGCTGGTCTGGTCTCGCAAATGTGAGATACATTTTTAAGAAGATTACCTTATTCAAAAGAACATGGCAAAATCACAACAACCCCTCAGCGCTAAAGCAGCAGCAAAAAAGAGGGTCGTGAAAGTAGATGCTTACGGAGATGCGCATATCAGTGCAACTTTCAACAACATCATCATCAGTCTGACCAATAAACAAGGTCAGGTAATTTCCTGGAGCAGCGCCGGTAAAATGGGCTTCAAAGGTTCCAAGAAAAATACACCTTATGCTGCGCAGGTAGCAGCAGCTGAGGCGGCGAAAGTTGCCTTCGAAGCAGGACTTAAACGCGTAGATGTGTATGTGAAAGGCCCTGGAAGTGGTCGTGAAAGTGCAATCCGTTCACTCGCACAATCCGGAATTGAGATATCACTCATCAAGGACATTACGCCTTTGCCACACAATGGTTGTCGTCCTCCGAAAAAGAGAAGAGTATAACAGAAAGCCATATTGTATGGCTTCTAAAACATATTGAATCGCCATTGATTCATTTTTTAAAAGGGTGACTGATTGATTTTTAACGCTTTTACGGATCAGTTCACCGGTTTCTAAAAAGCGTAAATGAATAAAAAACCATGGCACGTTACACAGGTCCAAAGACCAAGATCTCCCGTATTTTCGGGGAGCCTATTCTGGGAAATGGGAAATGGCTTACAAAAAACAGCAACCCTCCCGGTCAGCACGGAGCATCACGCAAGCGTAAAACTTTGGGTGAATATGCACTTCAGCTTCGTGAAAAGCAAAAAGCAAAATACACTTACGGTGTATTGGAAAAACAATTCCGTAAAACATTCGAAGAAGCAGCTCGTCTAAAAGGAGTAACAGGTGAAAACCTGGTGCGTCTTCTCGAAGCTCGTCTCGACAACACTATTTTCCGTTTAGGCATCGCTCCAAGCCGACCTGCCGCTCGCCAGTTGGTAAGTCACAAACATGTGACGGTAAACGGCATAGTTGTGAATGTTCCATCTTTCAGCCTGAAGCCGGGTGATGTGATTTCTCTTAAAGACAAGAGTAAAGACAATACCTCAGTTACAAGTCAGATCAAAGGGAAAAATCCTAAGTTCAACTGGATCGATTGGAATGAAGCGGAGATGAAGGGTACATTCATTGCCTTTCCTGAAAGAGAGAGTATTCCTGAAAACATCAAGGAACAACTGATTGTGGAATTGTATTCTAAATAATCTTTTCACGAAAAAACAGGCTCCGGCCTTCTTAAAAACAAATTAAACCCAAATTCAATATGGCAATTTTGAATTTCGTTAAGCCCGATAAAATCGTATTGCAAAAAGCAACAGATTTCGAAGCCCAATTTGAGTTTCGTCCACTAGAACCCGGGTTCGGAGTAACAATTGGTAATGCGCTTCGTCGTGTGCTTCTGAGCTCTCTTGAAGGTTATGCCATTGTGGGCATTAAAATCGAAGGAGCGGATCATGAATTTGCTACTTTGAAAGGTATTTCTGAAGATTTAGTTGAGATCATTCTCAACTTAAAGCAGGTTCGTTTCAAAAAGAAAGTAGATCATGATGTAGCAGCTGAAAAAATTACGCTGAGTCTTAAAAACAGAACAGAATTCGCCGCTGCAACTATCGGTGAAGCTTCTCAAAGTTTTGAAGTGATGAATCCTTCATTGCTGATCTGCACTATGGACAACAGCGCAAAACTGGATATTGAAATTCACATCGCGAAAGGTCGTGGTTATGTTCCTGCAGAGGAAAACAAACCCAAAGAAGCACCTTTCGGATATATTTCAACAGATGCCATTTTTACACCCATCAAAAATGTAAAATATACAATTGAAAATACGCGTGTTGAACAGCGTACGGATTTTGAAAAATTACTGATGGAAGTTGTAACTGATGGAACAATTCATCCGGAAGAAGCGGTTAAGCAAGCTAGTCGTATTCTGATTCAGCACCTGATGATCATCACAGATGAAAATATCACTTTCGATAATAAAGAAGAGAAGAAAGAAGATGTGGTGGATGAGCAAATGCTTCAGTTGCGTAAAGTGTTGAAGACTCCACTTGAAGACCTCGATCTTTCTGTACGTGCATTCAACTGCCTGAAAGCTGCTAAGATCAATTCTCTCAGTGAACTCGTTCAATACGAGCAGGAGGACCTGATGAAGTTCCGCAACTTCGGTCAGAAGTCTCTTTCTGAAATTGAGCAAGTTCTCGGAGAAAGAGGACTTCACTTCGGAATGGATCTCGGTAAAATGGGATTAGACAATATCGACTAATTATTGGTTAGTTAAGTGAAACGACTGTAATTCCTGACACGGTACAGTCTCTATTATTAAAACGAACCTGGTTCGTAAAAATTAAAATGTCATGCGTCACGGAGACAAAATTAAAAACCTGAGCCGCACCGCTTCTCACAGAAAAGCGTTGCTGAACAATCTTGCAATTGAACTGATTCGCCACAAGCGGATCGTTACAACTCTCACCAAAGCGAAAGCTTTGAGAATATGGATTGAGCCGTTGATTACACGCGCTAAATCTAATACAACCCACAATCGTCGTATTGTTTTCAGTTACCTGCAAAACAAAGAAGCGATTAAAGAACTGTTTGATGTAATTGCTGAGAAAATTGCATCACGTCCGGGTGGTTACACACGTATTCTCAAACTTGGTATTCGTTTGGGAGATAATGCAGAGAAAGCAATGATTGAACTTGTAGATTACAACGAAGTTTACGGCAAAGGAAAAGATGAAGCGGCTGCTCCTGCGAAGAAAACGCGTAGAGCTGGTAAGAAAAAAGTAGAAGCTTCTACAGAGGCACCTGCAGCTGCAGATGCCCCTTCGTCAACAGAATCTGCAGAATCTAATGCACCTGCTGAATAAATTATGTTGAAAAATTTTCATCATCAGAGGCCTTACATTTTGTGAGGCCTCTTTTATTTTGCATACAGACATGAAACCCCAACCACATTTACCTACAGGACATAAGCCGGCACTTCTTCTGCTCGAAGACGGCAATATTTTTTACGGAAAAGCTTTCGGTAAAATCGGAACGGCATCCGGAGAAATCTGTTTCAATACCGGGATGACGGGATACCAGGAAGTATTCACCGATCCGAGTTATACCGGACAGGTGATCATTATGAATAATGTTCACACCGGCAACTACGGCACTTTTGAGAAAGACGTGGAAAGCAAGAGTGTGAAAATAAGCGCACTCATCGGAAGGAATCTCGAAGATCGATATTCACGTTATACAGCAGATGCTTCATTGCAGCAGTATCTTGAAAAGGAAAACATTGTTGCAATTGAAGATATTGACACACGTGCACTTGTGACTCATATCCGCACAAAAGGCGCCATGAACTGCATCATCTCTTCAGAAATACTAGATGAAGAAGAGTTAAAGGCTGAATTGAAAAAAGTTCCTTCTATGGCAGGACTAGAACTTGCAAGTCAGGTGAGTACGAATGAAGCCTATACTCTTGGAGATCCGAAATCAGATTTGAAAATTGCGGTGATGGATTTCGGCACCAAACAACATATTCTTCAGTGTATGGTTGAGAGAGGTGCGTTTCTGAAAGTGTTTCCGGCTAAAACAGATTTTCAGGAAGTGAAGGCGTTTCAGCCGAATGGCTATTTTATATCCAATGGTCCCGGTGATCCGGCAAGTATGGATTATGCCATTGATACAGTGAAGCAAATCCTCAACGAAAAGAAACCCACTTTTGGTATTTGTCTAGGTCACCAGTTAATTGCACTTTCAAGTGGCATCCCAACTTTTAAAATGCATCATGGACACAGAGGGCTAAATCATCCAGTGAAAAATCTGTTGACCGGTTTATGCGAAATCACTACGCAGAATCATGGTTTTGGTGTGGATCCTGAAGCTGTTAGAAAAGCGGACAATATTGAGATTACACATGTGAATCTGAATGATGATTCAATTGAAGGAATCAGGCTAAAAGATCGTCCTGCTTTCTCTGTACAATATCATCCGGAAAGTACGCCGGGTCCGCACGACTCACGTTATTTATTTGATGATTTTATTCAGCTTGTACGAAAACATCAATAACCTGTAACAATCATTTTAAATAAAAGTCGCAATGAATTTCACTGCGGCTTTTTTAATAATTTGTATATTCGAAACATGAAGATTGCCATCATCAATGGACCTAATTTAAATCTGCTTGGTACCCGAGAGCCTGAAGTGTACGGATCTAAGAATTTCGATTCGTTCATTCAGTCGTTGAAGCAACGTTATCCTTCAGTTGAATTCAGCTACTATCAGAGCAATGTTGAAGGGGAGTTGATCAATGAACTTCAGCGTGTTGGTTTTGATTATGATGGGATTATTTTAAACCCGGGAGGCTATACGCACACATCAGTATCTATAGGAGATGCAATTGCTGCGATTAAAACACCGGTTATTGAAGTACATATTTCTAATGTACATGCGCGTGAGGATTTTAGGAAAATTTCACATGTTTCCGCGAAATGCAAAGGCACTATTTCCGGTTTGGGGTTGAAGGGCTACGAATTGGCGTTGCAATATTTTTTAGCTTGATGTTTCCCTCTTCTGTTTTGTAAATTTTGTGAAGCAATAATTGATAGTTGCCTCTTATTCCTCCATCACGCCCTCTTATTCATGAAGTATAATGTGCGCTCAGATCCGGAGACGATTTCTTTTTTGACGATCACAAAGTAATTTGAAAATTCTTTTTCAAATTCTTCTTTTGTGTAATCATCAAAAATGTCTTCTCTGTGACGCAGCATGTCAGTTACTTT
>JBIIPV010000091.1:0-5194 GCA_044342435.1 Lacibacter sp.
CAAGGTGTGCAATTTATGTAAAACTGTGAAGCCGCGCTTCTCATCCGGGGAAACACGGGTTGAAATCAGGATTTTTATCTGAAACAACAAAATTAAATCTCGAGTTCGTAATTTGCCCAACTATGGGTTCATCGGTTGATCGGGTTCAGGCACTGCTCAAAGAAGAGTTGGCATTATTTGAAACAAAATTCAGGGAAGCGGCGCAAAGCAAGGTGCCATTACTTGACAGGGTGATGCATTACATCATCAGAAGAAAAGGAAAACAAATGCGCCCGATGTTTGTGTTTCTTTCCGCCCGTCTTTTTGGTCCGGCTACTGAAACTACCTACCGTGCAGCCGCACTGGTGGAACTATTGCATACTGCAACACTTGTTCATGACGATGTAGTGGACGAAGCCTATGAACGTCGAGGCTTCTTTTCTATCAATGCCTTGTGGAAAAATAAAGTAGCGGTACTTGTCGGTGATTACCTGCTGTCAAAGGGATTGTTGTTGTCGCTTGATCACAATGATTTTGAAATACTGAAATATTTGTCCACTGCTGTCAGGAAGATGAGTGAGGGGGAGCTTTTACAGATTGAACGTTCCCGTAATCTGAATTTAAGTGAAGATGTTTATTTTGAAATCATCCGGAATAAAACAGCTTCTTTGCTGGCATCATCCTGTGCGGCGGGAGCATGGACAACTTCCGGTGATACTGATATTTCAGAGCGCATGCGAGAGTTTGGTGAAAAAGCCGGTATAGCTTTTCAGATCAAGGATGATTTATTTGATTATGGAGATGCGCAAATCGGGAAGCCGACCGGGAATGATATCAAAGAAAAAAAACTCACATTGCCGTTAATTTATACTCTGAATCTGTTACAGAAACATGAGCGAAGGGAAATCATTTATCTACTGAAGAACAAAAACAGAGACAAGTCATCAGTGAGGCAGATTATAGAGCTTGTGAAAGAGAAAGGCGGCATTGATTATGCTGCAGGAAAAATGAATCAGTACAGAGATGAATCATTGGAAATACTGCATACATTTCCATCATCACCTGTAAGAGATGGCCTGGAGGATCTTATCAGGTATTCAACCGAAAGAAAAATATAAACACCTGTTTTCATGCAAAAGCGTTGGCATTATTTTCCTTTATACCAAAAGGAGACGGAGTTTCTTTCAGAACAACTTAAGATAGATCCATCGCTTTGTCGCATACTTGTACAAAGGGGAGTAGACAATTTCGAAAAAGCCAAGGCGTATTTCAGGCCTCAATTAAGCGATTTACACAGTCCGTGGTTGATGAAGGATATGGAGAAGGCGGTGGCGCGTGTGATGCATGCAATTGAAACGGGGGAAAGAATTCTTGTTTACGGAGATTATGATGTGGATGGCACTACCAGTGTGGCTTGTATGGTTCAGTTTTTACGTCAATTCACTGCGGAAGGCCAACTTGATTTTTACATACCTCACCGATATAAAGAAGGGTATGGCATTTCGCAACAAGGGATAGAATATGCAATAGCAGGAGGCTATACTTTAGTAATTGCACTTGATTGTGGGATCAAGTCTGTATCTCTTATTGGAGCAGCCAAAGAAAAAAGCATTGAATTTGTGGTTTGCGACCACCATCTTCCTGGCGAAGAGTTGCCTCCCGCTCATGCTATTTTGAATCCAAAGCAATCTGACTGTGCTTATCCATATAAAGATTTATGCGGCTGTGGGGTAGGGTTTAAATTAATTTCTGCGCTTGCGGAAAGAATGCAGCTGCCCGCTGGCACAATAGAAGATTATCTGGATTTGACAGCAACAGCTATAGCTGCAGATATTGTGCCGATGACAGGAGAAAACAGGCTGATTGCTTTTTACGGATTGAAGAAAGCAAATACAAATCCAAACATAGGTATTCAGGCATTGAAGAAGTTGAGTGGTATAACAGGGGAGATGGATATACATAAGCTTGTTTTTATGATTGCACCGCGCGTGAATGCGGCAGGAAGGATGGATGATGCGAGAAAAGCAGTGAATATGTTTTTATCAGAATCTGAAGAAGAGGCTGTTTTTTATGCAGAGCAGTTGCATGCCGACAATTCTGAAAGAAAAGAGGCCGATCAGCAAATGACCACTGAGGCTTTGTCAATACTAGAGGCAGACCCGTTGAATCAAGATAAAAAAACCACGGTCATATACCGTCCTCACTGGAGAAAAGGAGTGATAGGGATTGTTGCCTCGAGGCTGACGGAATATTTTTACAGGCCTACCATCGTTTTCACACAAAGTGGTGAATTTATCACCGGCAGTGCACGAAGTGTGGCAGGGTTTAATTTATATGATGCCATTGATGCCTGTAGCGAGCATCTTGTTACATACGGAGGGCATTTTGCAGCGGCTGGACTTACGGTTCATCCTGACCGTTTCGCTTCTTTCCGGGAAGCATTTGAGCAAACTGTTGCTTTTCAGATTAAGCCGGAGCAGCTAGTGCCAGTAATTGACATCAACCAGGAAATAGGCTTTAATCAAATCACGCAGTCTTTCTACAATATTCTAAGACAAATGGAGCCTTTCGGACCCGATAATATGCGGCCGGTTTTTGTGAGTAAGGGAGTAGCAGATACCGGACACAGTTATATTGTGAAGGAACAGCACTTGAAATTGGTTGTACAGCAAAATGGAGTTACTTTAACCGGCATCATATTCCGAGGGGCTCATTTACTTTCATTGTTGCAAAAAGGACCAGTCGATATTGTTTATACGGTTGTTGAAAATGAATTTAGAGGAAATAAAACCCTGCAACTTCAGGTGCTGGATCTGAGAAGTCAAAAAAACTAATTTAACTAGTATGGCATTTCTCCATCCCCCGATTATTTGAGAGAGTAGCACAGATTAATTATTTTTAAAATCATTTCTTGCTTTAAAAATATAATATACATTTGTTGGTAATAAATTATCATCATGAAGTCTTTTTACACTTTCATCGCTTTCTTCTTTTTTGCATATAACATCAATGCACAGGTTTATCATAATTTATCTGCCGGTCCTTTTCGTCAGGATTGGTCGGACACAACATTGATTAGGGTTGCCGATGGCTGGAGTGGTGTGCCGAGTATTATCGGTTATTTAGGTAACGATGGAGCAACCAGTGCTCTTATTACTGATGTTCAGCTCGCTGTTGGTGATAAATATTCTGATACCCTAGATGTTATCCCAGGTATAAAAACTCCTAAATCAAGTACTGCCGGCGGAGTCGGTGAGATGGAGATAGATAATCCCACTATCGCATTACAGGGCTCTGGTACTGCTGATGCGCCTAATATAATTTTACTCATCAATAGCACGGGAGTATCCAGCATTCGTGTAAAATACAAATTAAGGGATGTAGACAGTTCGGCAGATGTGTCAAAACAACCAGTTGCACTTCAGTATCGCTTAGGAAATACAGGAGATTTTATCAATGTGCCTGAAGCCTATGTTTCATTGGCGGCGGATACTTTACCTAATTTGGGTTCGAAAGTAACAGATGTGAGTGTTCTTCTTCCATCTGCATGTGATAATCAGTCGCAATTACAATTAAGAATTATAACCGGCAATGCCCAAGGGAATGATCAGTGGATCGGAATTGATGATATAGCTGTTGAACAAGACGCTTCTACCAATGTCAGTAATTTTATATTGCCTGCCGGTTCAGTTCGGATTCTCGAGAATCCGGTTACATCTGAACAAGTCCATGTCCAGTTTAATGAAGCATTAAAAGGAGAAGTAAGTATGAGGTTGCTTGATCAAAGTGGGAGAGTGCTTTCGTTGAAGCAGTTAAATCGTGTCACAATTGGTCAGGTAGAACAACTTTCTATGAGTGGGTTATCAAGTGGAGTGTATATACTGCAGGTAAATGCAAAAGAGGGTAGCTTTACCACAAAAATAATTCGTTAATCGGCGATAAGATTTTATAACCTCCGGAAAAACCGGAGGTTTTGCTTTCCTTAAAGAACACCTGAAATATCATCCCGCCGGGGTGATTTAAACTCATACAGGTGTTCAAAAAAGGATTGATTTTATTGGTGGCGATAGTTTGTTCGACCTCTCTTTTTGAGGCGCAAACTTTATATGCGTCGCCCTTTAAGAAAAATGCTCCTTCTCTCAGGGTGAGCAGCAATACGCCTTTGCTTTATTTTTTCGGCTATCTGCCGGCAGGGAATACAAGTGTTTCAAGGTCTATTCGTTTCTCTACGCAGGATGTTACTTCAACACTCACAGTTACTTGTCCTGTAGGCTTTGAGTTGTCTAAAAATAATATTTCTTTTTCTTCTTCTATTCAATACAATCCTTCTGAATTAAGCCAGGATATGACCTGCTATGTACGTTTTCGTCCTACAGAGCCAAATAAAGGATATGGCGGAACCGTTTCATTCGGAGCAGTTGGCGTGCAGGTGCAAAGACCCGATCTCTCAGGTTCTTCTTTGCCAGAAAATTTGACTTTGGATGTTGTAAACTGGAACCTCGAATGGTTTGGAGGAAGCCTTGGACCTGCAGACGATGAAAGGCAACTGTTCTACGCAGGAAAAGTAATGGATAGTTTGAATGCCGATATTTATGTGTTGCAGGAAATAGTGGATACGGCAAGACTTGGGGCTTTGGCCCGTTCATTGCAAAATGGACCGTACGATTATGCGGTATCTATGTATGCATCTAACAGCAATAATCAGTTAAATGGAAATTGGTCTTCCGGTCAGAAGCTTGCTTACATATATCGTAAAACTTTCTTTTCAAATGTGATTGCAAGAGGTTTTACTCAATTTAGTAACCGATCAGACAACTATTACAACTGGGCAAATGGCAGGTACCCTTTTTTGCTTGAGAGCGATGTGACGATTGATGGAATCACCAAAAAAATTATCTTTCTTTCCGTTCATGGGCAAGCTGAACTAGGGGATATGAATGATTACCTAAGAAGAAAAGGTGCATCGGACCTGATGTATGATTCCTTGAATATTGTATATCCCACCAATCATGTTTTGATAGCTGGCGATTATAACGACGACCTTGATCAGACGATCTCATCGAGGTATCTAGGCTCGCCAACACCTTATATTGCATTCATGAATGATCAGTTTCGTTACAATGCTTTGTCGTTCTGGAATACTTCACGAGGTGATAATTCTTATATTGGTTATCCAAACATGGTGGATCATAGTATTGCTTCAAATGAGATGCAA
>JBIIPV010000092.1:0-5120 GCA_044342435.1 Lacibacter sp.
AAGAAAAAGATTAAATAGCCAGAACCACATCCAGCTTGTGAGCACAAAAAGAATAGCGAGAATCAAAGAGATGTTAAATAAAATACGTTTTTGCATATTCCGCTTTTATATAAAAATTCTTTTGAACAAGATAATCAATCTGGAGAACGAATGCAAACTGAATCTGATAGAAAAACGAACCGTAGGTCATGTTGAAATTACTTCTGAATTATTTTTAAAGTACTTTCGACCCCCGAAAGATCATTCTACGCATGAACATTCTGCTTTTGTGTTACCAGGGAGATGTGGCCGGCTCAACCTACTCGATGCAGGCACTTGCCAATGCATTGGCTGAAAAAGGCCACAACGTATATATGGGCTGCCGGAAAGCCTCCCTGCTCTTTCGTCTTCTGAGTCACACCAAAGTAAAACTTTTGCCCATGCCTTTTCGCGGCAAAGCAGATCTGCATTCCGTACACCTTATTAGAAAAGCCATTAAAAGGCATCAGATTGATGTTGTAAATCCACAGGCAAGTCAGGATCGTTATCTCACTGCAATGGCAGTGATGTTCATGCATCGAAAGCCGGTGGTGGTTCATACCAGAAGACAAAGACCCAGGAGTGATGGGGGAAAACTTCAAAGCTGGTTTTATGAGCGCACGACCGATAGAATTGTAGCAGTTAGCCAGAGTGTCAAAAACCAACTCGTCGCCAAAGGCATCAATGCTGAACATATTGAAGTAATTTACAATGGAACTCCAAAGGAGAAGTACAAACTACTTGATCACGAAAAAACAGAACAACTTCGAAAGAAATATAATCTACAACCAAATGACCTTGTCATTGGCTGTATCGCAAGGCCTAAACGTCAGCAGCAGTTGATGAAAGCGCTTGCTTTTATTGACTTCCCATTAAAAGTTGTTTTTGTGGGGATGGAGCGAACAAATATGATGGCCGAACTTGAGAAAAACATCCTGGCAATACATCAAATTTATTATACCGGCATCATCCCTCCGGAAGAAGCCCTCAAC
Source organism: Lacibacter sp. (assembly GCA_044342435.1). GTDB lineage: Bacteria > Bacteroidota > Bacteroidia > Chitinophagales > Chitinophagaceae > Lacibacter. The sequence continues at coordinate 1,011 of JBIIPV010000092.1, forward strand.
TATTACCCATTATTTACCATCAACATTCTTCCTTCAATTTCTGAAGGTCTCTCTCAGGCTTTACTGGAAGCCATGGCCATCGGCATTCCTGTGATTGCCACTGCGGCATCCGGCAACCTCGACCTGGTTCGTGACGGCGAAAACGGATTGTTATATGAAAACGAAAACAGCAAAGAGCTCGCTGATAAAATCAAGTTGTTGATTCAGGATCAAGGTCTTCGGAAACGGCTCACAGAAGCAGGTAAAAAAACCGCACTGGAAGATTTTTCATTGGAGAAAACAGTGAGTCGTTATGAAAGTTTCTTTACGGAACTGATCGAAAAAAAGAAGAGCGCATATTGAATCAGGAGTGAATCAATACTTCTTCCTGTTCCCAGTTGACTGTTACATTCTGTGAAAAAATCGTATCAATCACTTTTCCGGCATAGTCGGGTTGTATAGGAAGTTGTCTGTTGAACTTGCGATCTATCAACACGCATAATTCCACTTTGGAAGGACGCCCGAAATCAATCAGCGCATCCATAGCTGCACGTATTGTTCTGCCTGTATATAACACATCATCAATTAATACAACTGAACGATTTTCAATTGGAAAATTGATGGTTGTTTGGTTGGCAATATGAATCTGCTTGTGTATATCATCCCTGTAAAAAGTGATGTCGAGCTGACCATAATCAATTTTCAAATCAGGGTAAATAGCGCGAATTCGTGAAACCAATCGCTCTGCAAGCGCTATGCCACGTGGCTGCAGGCCTACAAAAGCTGTATTCTGAAAAGGATAATGATTCTCTATTAGCTGGTGACATAAACGCTGAAGCGTTAATTCAAGTTGACCTGATGATAAAATGGGTTTCACTTTGTAAAGTTCAAGAAAATAGTTGACTAATGGAAAAGTTGATGATTGATGATTGATGGTGCCTTTAACGGTTAACTGCAAACCGATAACTGCTAACAGTCAACAGTTATCTACTCCTCCCCCAAAAACGGATAATTGTAATCCACCGGCGGATTGAAGGTTTCTTTAATCGTTCTGGCACTTAACCAGCGATATAGATTCAGCATACTTCCTGCCTTGTCATTGGTACCGCTCGCTCTTGCTCCGCCAAAAGGCTGTTGGCCCACAACGGCACCGGTTGGCTTGTCGTTGATGTAAAAATTACCTGCTGCATTGCGCAAGCGCACAGTTGCCTGCTCAATGGCAGAACGATCTCTTGCAATGATGGAGCCGGTGAGCGCATAGGGAGATGTTGTATCAACCAACTCCAGTGCACGATCAAATCGTCCGGCGGGATATACATAAATCGTTAATACCGGACCAAAGATCTCTTCGCACATCGTTACATATTTAGGAGTCTTAGCTTCAATGATAGTTGGCTGAATGAAATATCCTTGCTTCTTATCGCACTTCCCTCCTACTAATATTTCTGCATTCGGATCTTTTTTTGCATTTGATATATACTGGCTGATGCTGTTAAAACTTTTTTCGTCAATGACTGCATTAATGAAATTTCTGAAATCTTCTACCGTTCCCATTTTCATCGACTTCACACCTGCAACCAGTTTCTTTTTGATTTCATCTGCCAGATTAGAAGGAATATATGCCCTTGATGCAGCCGAACATTTCTGTCCCTGAAACTCAAAGGCACCTCGCAATAAAGCCGTTGCTACCACATCCGGATCTGCGCTTTTGTGCACCAGTACAAAATCCTTTCCTCCGGTTTCACCCACAATGCGCGGATAAGAACGGTATGTTCCGATGTTCTTCCCAATGGTTTCCCACATGTGGTTAAACACACCTGTTGAACCGGTAAAATGTACCCCTGCAAAATCTTTGTGTTTAAAACACACTTCCCCTACCGCAGGTCCACTCACGTAAATGAGGTTAATCACACCATCCGGCAAACCTGCTTCTTTCAAAATTTTCATAAACAACTGAGCACTGTATATCTGCGTATTTGCGCATTTCCATACCACTACATTTCCACAAAGAGCCGCACTGGTTGGAAGATTTCCGCCAATAGCCGTAAAATTGAAAGGCGAAACCGCGAGTACAAATCCTTCAAGCGGACGATATTCCATACGGTTATGAATACCCGAAGTACTAATTGGCTGTTGTTTATAAATTTCACTGAGATAATGCACATTGAATCTTAAAAAATCAATGAGCTCACAGGCACTGTCAATTTCCGCCTGATATGCATTTTTACTTTGCCCCAGCATGGTTGCCGCATTGATATAAGGGCGATATTTTGTAGCCAGCAAATCAGCCGCTTTCAAAAAGATATGAGCTCTGCTTTCCCAGCTCATCGACTCCCACTGCTCTTTGGCAGCAAGTGCTGCGTCAATAGCCATCTGCACATGCTTCTCTTCCCCTTCATAATAATGACCAAGTGTATGCGATAACTCATGCGGAGGATGAAGTGATTTCTTTTTATTTGTTCTCACTTCCTTGCTGCCGATATACATCGGAATATCTGCAGCCTGCTGTTTCAATTCAGCAATGGCTTCTTTCAAAAGTTTCTTCTCGGAAGACCCGGGTGCATAATTCAACACCGGCTCATTGACCGGAAGCGGATAATGAAAAGTACCTTGATTCATATGGAGCAATTTTTAAAGTAAAAAGTTAAAAGTATTAGGCGAAAAGTCACTCATCACACAAAATAAATTAGTAACCGCTAACATCCAACCGATAACCGATAAAAGATCCTTCGCTTCGCTCAGGACTAACCATTAACCAACATCCTTCTCACTCATCAGAAACGCCTTGATAAACCCGTCAATCTCTCCGTCCATCACCGGCTGCACATTACCTACTTCAAAATCCGTTCTGTGATCTTTGATCATCTTATATGGATGAAACACATAACTGCGAATCTGGCTTCCCCATTCAATTTTTTTCTTGGAAGAATTGGCTGCATCTCTCAGTTCATTTCGTCTGCGAAGTTCATCTTCATACAATCGACTTTTCAACATCTGCATCGCCTTTTCTCTATTGCCAAGCTGTGTTCGTTCTGTCTGACAAACAACCGTAATACCAGTCGGTATATGTGTGAGAAATACTTTTGTCTCTACTTTATTTACATTCTGACCTCCTGCCCCGCCACTTCGTGCGGTTTCCATTTTCACTTCGCTGTCCTTGATATCTATTTCAATGGTATCATCCACCAACGGATATACGAACACACTCGCAAAGGATGTATGCCTGCGTGCATTGCTGTCGAAAGGCGAAATCCGTACCAAACGATGCACCCCGCTTTCTGCTTTTAAAAGTCCATAAGCAAAAGGTCCATCAAACTGATACGTACAGGTTTTGATACCTGCACCATCTCCATCCTGCCAGTCAACCTCGGTCACTTTCCAACCCTGACGCTCCCCATACATGCGGTACATCCTGGCAAGGATTTGTGACCAGTCCTGACTTTCGGTTCCACCGGCTCCTGAATTAATTTGCAATACCGCACTCAGCTCATCTTCGGGCTGATTCAAAGTGCTCTTGAATTCAGCATCCTCAATGGCCTGCTGCGCTTTATCGTACGCTTCTTTTGTTTCTTCTTCGGAAGCATCCCCCTCTTTCCAGAAATCAAACAAAACAGCAAAATCTTCTACGGAAGTAGCAGTTGCATCGAATAGCTGTATCCAGTATTCGTTGTTCTTGATTTCTTTCAGAATTTCGGTTGCACGCTTATTGTCGTCCCAGAAACCGGGACTCAGAGAAAGTTGTTTGTCTTCTGCTATCTTATGTTGTCGGTTCTCGACGTCAAAGAAACCTCCTCAGGAGCAAAATGCGTTCCCTTATATCATTTAATTTTTCTAGTGTCATAGTACCGGCAAAGTTAAGAAACCTTCCCCGAACCGCAGATGTAAATAGTTCGGAGATGATTGTGTAAATTGCTCCTCCTTTATGATTTCCCAGCAGACCATCCAACAGATACTAAGCCGCATCGACATCATCGAAGTGGTAGGCAGTTTCGTGAAACTGAAGAAACGGGGTGTCAACTACCTGGGGCTCTGCCCTTTTCACAATGAAAAGTCGCCTTCGTTCACCGTCTCTCCCACTAAGGAAATTTATAAATGTTTCGGATGCGGCAAAACCGGTAACACCATCAGTTT
>JBIIPV010000093.1:0-5069 GCA_044342435.1 Lacibacter sp.
AGTGAGTAATGCGGACTATAAACAGACGGAACAAATCCAAGTTCATCTAATTGCTCATTCAATGTACGCGTATCATTGTCTTCAATCAGAAGAGCGACTGACACAGAAGGATCTGTTTTGTGTAAATACTGCAAGGTTCTGATGTCGAAAGACTGGATCGTAACCATGGAGGTGATCCTTTTCTCGCGTAGAACACTCAGCAGTAAATCAACAAAAACAGATGGCTCAGGATGATAGATGTTGTCTCCGGAAGGAAGACATTTTGTTTCAATATTCCATCGAGGAGCAGTAATACCTTTTTTTGCAGCATATGTTATCACTGAATCTATCACATCAGTCAATAATGGTTTTACTGCCTTCATCTTTTTCTGCTCCGGAAAACGCGGATGCGGCCTCAAGCCCATATCATATTTAATCACCTCATCGTAATTCATCCGGAAAATATTCAAACTCATTTCTTCGCTTCTCGTGACAGGCGTTCCGTCTTCTTTCGTTCCTATTTCTGATGAAATCCATGGTTCATGGGAGAGCACTACTTTTCCGTCTGCACTGATAACCACATCCAGCTCTAGTGTAGTAACACCCAGATCCATGGCATGCAGCATAGCGGGAATCGTATTCTCCGGCATCAAGCCCCTGCAACCACGATGTCCCTGCAGATCAAAATGGTCGGCGAGCATAACGGATTGATTTAATTTTTTAGAAGATGTGGAACAGGAAACAAAAGAATAAAAAAGGGCAATAAAGAGCAACTTGATAACAATGCCAGGTCTGAACTTAATTCTGATCATACAGATGATGTTTGAACTCCCGGAATATTTTTTGATACGGGATTATTTCCAGACTTACGGACTTATGGACTGACTGACTCTTATTTCATCTGCTTAACCGGCGATTGTGGTCAGCAACTCAGTTGCAGGTAATTCCGCGTTACGCATTGCGATGCTTCTAACAGCGGCGGCCGTAAACTCTTCAAATGCTTTTTTGGTAATTGCTTCTTCAGATGCCATGATGGGCTGCCCTTTATCTCCACCTTCGCGGATGCTTTGCACAAGTGGTATTTGCCCAAGAAAATTCAACTCGAATTCTTCAGCCAATCTTTTCCCACCTTCTTTTCCAAAAATATAATACTTGTTTTCAGGAAGTTCGGCCGGTGTGAAATAGGCCATGTTTTCTACCAGGCCAATGATAGGAACTTTGATTTGTGTTTGCGCAAACATCGCCACTGCTTTTTTCGCATCGGCGAGTGCGATATCCTGAGGTGTTGTTACCACAACGGCCCCTGTTACAGGTACAGTTTGCACCAGTGTAAGGTGGATATCGCCGGTACCCGGAGGCATATCGATCACCAGGTAATCTAGTTCGCCCCAAAGAACATCCGTCACAAACTGACGAATGGCACTGCTGGCCATGGGGCCACGCCACACAACCGCATCTTTCTCGTTAACAAGCAGACCGATGCTCATAAACTGAATGCCATATTTTTCCATAGGCACAATCATCGGCTTCCCGTTTACTTCGGTCATTTTGGGACGCTCACCTCTTACTCCGAACATGATTGGAACGCTGGGTCCATAAATATCCGCATCCATCAAACCCACTTTTGCTCCGCTTTGTGCCAAAGCGAGAGCCAAATTTGCACTGATAGTACTTTTCCCTACGCCACCCTTTCCACTTACTACTGCAATGATATTTTTAACCTGTGGCAAGAGTTGCTTATTGTCTTTTCTGTTGGATGATGTTTGAGAAGTAAAATTCACTTTTACCTCGGCTTCTTTATTCACAAGCAGTTTAATGGCATTGGTAGATGCATTGCCCATTAAATCTTTCATCGGGCAGGCTGGAGTGGTCAGTACAATTGTAAATGACACCTTATTTCCATCGATTTGAATATCTTTCACCATGTTGAGGGTAACCAGGTCTTTTCCCAGATCCGGCTCCTGTACATTACTTAATGCGTCGAGAATCTGCTGTTCAGTCATTTTTATTTAGAATTAGTTAAAATCAATTTAAGAATGCAAATTTAAACACATGCGTCATTCTTTTGTTGTATGAATAAGTAATAAATCATCTTATTTTTGGGGCAATGAATAAGCTTGTCATTCTTTTCATTCTTATAAGTGGCCTTCTCTCTAAAGCAGGCAAGGCTCAGCAAATTCCAGCAAATGATACCATTGTACAATTGTATGGTGTAGTGATGACGGCCGACAGTCTCAGGGGTTTGCCGGCTGTTGCCATTAAAATACGCAACCAGAATCGCGGTACCTATTCTAATGATCAGGGAGTATTCAGCATTGTGGTCAACAAAGGCGATATCATTGATTTCAGCAGCATTGGATTTAAAGCGAAAGCCATTCCCATCCCCCGTGATATAGAGGGCAACAGGTATAGCATCATTCAACTGATGGTGACAGACACGGTATATCTACCTGCCACCATCATCAAGGCGAGGCCCAGCCGGGAGCAGTTTGAACGGGAGTTTGTAACCACAGATGTTCCGGCGGATAAAATCGAGATTGCACGTCAAAATACGATCACTGCCCAATCGCGTATTCTTTTACAGTCGACCCCCCGAGACGGCGCAGAATCAGCCAACATGGTGCTTCGAAATCAGGCAGCTGCCACCTATTACACCGGGCAATTCCGTCCACAGGCAATTTTTAGTCCACTCGCCTGGTCAGAATTCATTCAAGCCTGGAAGCGCGGTGATTTTAAGTCGAAGAAGTAGATGCAAAAACTATTTGTGTTTTAGCTCAATCTTTATACAAACTTTAGTTCTGAACAAACACAAGTCATTTATAAGTCGTTTCCTCTACATTTGCACCATCATTGCCATCTGAAGAAGATCTCTTTTAAAAGTTCAAAGTCTTCTTCCTGAAATTTATAAATTAACAATAACGATTGAATTCTTTATGACACAAGTAGCAGTTATCGGAGCAGGCACCATGGGAAACGGAATTGCCCATGTATTTGCGCAAACAGGTTTTTCAGTTACACTGATTGATGTGCAACAGGCACAATTGGAAAAAGCATTGGCTACTATTTCCAAAAACCTTGACAGGCAAGTGGCTAAAGGCACACTCACTGAAGAACAAAAACAACAGACACTTTCTAATCTTACAACATCCAATGATTTAAATCAAGGTGTCGCCAAAGCCGAGCTGGTTGTAGAAGCAGCAACAGAAAACACAGAGCTCAAGCTTAAAATATTCCAGCAAATTGACAAGGCAGCGCCAGAAGGATGTATTCTTGCCACCAATACTTCTTCCATCTCCATCACAAAAATTGCTGCAGCAACGAGCCGCCCTGATTTAGTGATCGGTATGCATTTCATGAATCCAGTACCGGTGATGAAGCTCGTGGAAATCATAAATGGCTATGCGACAAAAAAAGAAGTAACGGATCAAATTGTAGAACTCAGTAAACAACTAGGGAAAGTACCTTGCGTAGTGAATGATTATCCGGGCTTCATCGCAAATCGAATATTAATGCCGATGATCAATGAAGCGATTTACAGCTTATTTGAAGGCGTTGCCGGAGTGGAAGAAATAGATACCGTGATGAAACTAGGCATGGCACACCCGATGGGACCACTTCAGCTGGCTGATTTTATTGGGCTGGATGTTTGTCTGGCCATTCTTCGGGTATTGCATGAAGGGTTTGGCAATCCAAAATACGCCCCTTGTCCGTTGCTCGTAAACATGGTAGCTGCGGGTAAGTTGGGTGCTAAAAACGGAGAAGGATTTTATATTCACAAACCGGGCAGCAAGGAATTAATTGTTAGTCCGGCATTTAAGAAATAAACATCATCACAAATCATCAAACAATCACTTTATATCAGCCGCCGACCGGCTGATTTTTTTTTGATCTATATTTAGATGAACTTTGAAGAAGCTAATTACGTAGTTCATCCTTTCAAATAAATCTTGTCCATGTTTTATTCCTTAAGTCGATTACTTTTAGTCTGCATTATAATTACAAAACTCACAAATGCTGGGGCACAGGATACCCGGGGAAAAGGAAAATATTCAGCCGGCACCAATGACTACCGCATCATCCTTCCCGGGGCAGAAAATATGCAGGAGTACCTGCCCCTTTTGAAAGGAAAGAAGGTTGCCGTTTTTGCCAACCACACTTCTGTTGTAGGGAATTCGCACCTTGTTGATACGCTGGTAAAAAAGGGCGTTGACATCCGTGTGATTTTCGGACCAGAGCATGGTTTTAGGGGGAATGCAGATGCCGGTGAAAAAGTTGAAACTTATGTTGATTCGGCCACAAAAATCAAAGTGATTTCTCTTTACGGAAACCGAAAGAAACCGACCAAAGAAGATTTGAAAGATATCGATGTAATGCTTTTCGATATTCAGGATGTGGGGGTGCGCTTCTATACTTATATATCTTCTTTACAATATTATCTGGAGGCAGCAATTGAAAACAATAAACATCTTATCATTCTCGACCGACCCAACCCGAACGGACATTATGTTGACGGACCGGTTTTAAAATCAACCTTCAGGTCATTCATCGGCATGCAACCGATTCCGGTAGTGTATGGAATGACCATTGGGGAATATGCTCAAATGCTGCTTGGAGAAGGATGGTACGACCCCAATGCAAACAAATGGGGAAATACCGAAGAAGAATTTCAGCTTACTGTCGTCAATTGCATTGGATATTCCCATCAGTCTGTTTATGAATTGCCTGTCAAGCCATCTCCCAACCTCCCGGATATGGCATCTGTTTATCTCTATCCTTCGATCTGTTTCTTTGAAGGAACCGTACTTAGCGAAGGCAGAGGAACATCAACACCCTTTCAGGTATTTGGACACCCTTCTCTCCCATCCAATTTATATTCTTTTACACCTGTAAGCAGAGAAGGAGCCAAGGATCCCAAATTGAAAAACCAGCGTTGTTATGGATGGAATCTCAATGGCACAGCAGAGCAAACAAGAAAACTGACTGGAGGCCAGTTACAAATAAAATGGCTATTGGAAGCGTATCGTTTGTTTCCTGATAAAAAATCCTTTTTTCTCCCTTCAAAAAGCGGGAAACCCGAAGATTTTTTCTTT
>JBIIPV010000094.1:0-5065 GCA_044342435.1 Lacibacter sp.
GTATCACTGCAAATAATACCAATGTATTCCCGGCCATCTTCTTTCTGTTTTAAGTTGCATGACAATTTTATCTTCCCTTGTTCCGTGAATTTTACTGCATTACTAAGCAGGTTTAAGATAATTTGTCTGATACGTGTGGGATCTCCCATCACCAAACGATTAAGCTCCGAATCTATTTCAAGTTCATAGGCCAATCCTTTGTTTTCCGCTGTTGACTTGAACAATAAAAAAGCGTTTTTAACCAGGTGTTTGTAATAAAATGGAACAGAATGAATTTTAAAGCGTCCTTCTTCTATGCGTGACAGCTCTATTACATCGTTGATAATTCCAAGAAGAGATGTTGCAGAATCGCTGATGATTTGTACTTTTTCACTTTGTACCGGCGAAAGCTTCATGCCAATCAACTGATCGCTGATTCCCATAATGGCATGAAGGGGCGTGCGTATTTCATGGCTCATGTTTGCCAGAAACATTCGCTTGGCGTGAACAGATGCTTCAGCGAGATATTTTGCTTTGGCCAGGGCATCTTCGGCTTCTTTTCTTTTTTGAATATCAAAAACAAATCCAGCAGCCCTAATAGGCTTCCCTTCTAAATCGCGTTCTATAATCGATCCTTTTGAGTTTAGCCATCCATACTCCTTCGTATCAACATGCATTACCCGGTACTCCTGGTCAAACATAGGCGTATGTCCGGCAAAATGATCTTCTATCTGAACTCGTATTTTTTCACGGTCTTCAGGGTGTACTAATTCAAATTGTTGTGAATATTTTTCCGGCATCTCTGAAAAATATCTGTATCCGTGAAGGCGGGCAAAATCATCTCCGGCTTTCACGCGGTCTTCCACAATATTCCATTCCCACAACGAAACCCCCGAAGCTTCAATTACCGCATGCAGTTGAGCTTCGGACTGACGCAGGTTTTCCTCTGTCTTTTTTATATCATTAATATTGATAGATACACCAATCATGCGTTCGGGTTTTCCCGAAGATGTATATGAAATTACACGTCCTCTGTCGAGCACAAACACGTACTCATTGTTTGTATTTTTTATTCTAAACTCTGCATTGTAGGTTTCAGAAACTCCGGTGATATGCGTATATAACTGATCCATCACATAAGTTTTGTCTTCCGGATGAACACGGTCCATCCAGATTTTATCTTCTCCGAAACCCATTTGCTTCTCCCAACCCTCAGAATACATGATTTTATTTTGCATCATGTTCCAGTCCCAAATTCCGGCATCGGCACCTGCGATAGCAAGATCAAGTAGTAGTCTTTGTTCTTTAACAATCTCTTCTCCTTTCTTTCTATCTGTAACCTCTTCCTCTATAGCAAAAAAACCTGTATGTACACCCTGTTCGTTAAATAAAGGTTGGCATTTGATTTCAATCCAATACTCTGTTCCGTTTTTATGCCGGTTTAAAAGTTCTGCATAGAAATCTTTTTTATCCCGGATCGCTTTCGAAAATTCTAAAATGATTTCCTTATCCGTTTTTTCGAATTGTAAAAACTCTCCCGGCTTTCTACCCAGTACTTCTTCTTTCTGGTAGCCGGTCATATTTGTAAACGACCTGTTCACCCAGTTGATACATCCATTTATATCGGTGATGACAACTGCCGAGTTTGTATTTTTTAAAATCTCCTCCTGCAGTTGCAGCTGTTGTTGTTTTTCTTGCAGCTGATTGTATTGCTGAAGAATGTCTGCTTCCAGTTTTTTCCGGTGGGTGATGAGGTTGGAAATAAACATGTACTGTTTGATGTTGGCCTGTTCGTCATAGATCGGGGTAATAACCATGTCCATCCACACATATTGACCCGACGAGGTGCGGTTGCACACTTCGCCTCTCCATGTTTTACCATGCTTTAAAATTCCCCACGGGTCCGACCAGAAGTCGTCATTGTGTTCTACGGAATTTAAATCCTGGTAGTTTTTTCCGACCAGGTATTCCTTGGTGTATTCCACAGCTTCCAGAAACGGGTGGTTCACATATTCGATCACTCCATGCACATCCGTAATACAAATCAAACTACTGGTATCAAGAGCGCGGAACATCGCATTTCTTTCTGATAATGTTTCGCTGAGTGCTTTTTCTGCTTCACGGCGAAGATTTTCCTGTTTATACCCGTTAATGATGCTGCCAAAGAGGTCGATAAACGGAGAAAGCATCTTTACATCTTCATCTGAATAACCGGTTTTTTTGTTAGCAAGACCAATAAGTCCAACCATCTGGTCGTTGCCTGTGAAGATGGGAATACCCAAAAACTTATTAAGGGGGGGATGGCCGGATGGAACGCCGCCCCTTCTGTGATCCTGCGGTGCATTGTTCGCAATCACTACTGTGCGGTGCTTCATGGCATAACCAAAAAGCGTATCCAGGTTTTTAAACTCAAGACCAGCCGGGGCATGTTTTTCATAAAACGACCTGGTTTCTTCGCTCCAGGCAATGTTGGTGAGTGCATACGTTTTTAGGTACGGCTGGTTGTGTTCATAAAACACTTCACCCATAAATCCGTATTCACTTTCTGTGAACCTAAGAAGGTCGGCAAGCGCCTGGTTAAAATACTCATGCCGGTTTTTTTGGTTGAGATACCCTTCGTTTATCTGGGTTGTAATTTCCTGAAGCTGTGCCTGTTTTTTTTCTTTGGTATTGTCCCTGCCTATTAAAAAATAATGAGAAGTTTTCGGATGATACCTAATGCGCCACACGATTGAATAATAACGACCATATTTGTCGTAAAAAGGGAGCTCTGTTTCTTTTTCAGATTCCTCTGAATCATCAGGAAAAAAATCGATAAAATCCTTAAAAACTTCTGTGGCCGATGTGTTTACAATCGTTTCTTCTGTCAACCCGGTTAATTGCAAAAACTCAGCGTTTGCCCAAGAAAAATTTTTTGATTTATCCAATATGGCAAACATCACAGAAGAATGATTCAATAAAAACTCCTGATTGTGTAAAATAGTTCTCTTTTGAATCTGATCGGTAATATTTCTGGCAACGCAAATCATCCCTCCGTCTGATGTAAACGACAACGATATCTCTTGAAATACCGGTGCACCGGTTTTGCTCTTTCCGATCGTTTCACCACGCCAGTGTCCTTTTTCTATAAGAAGCGGGAAAATATCATTGTTGATGCGCAAAATTTCGGACGGACCATAAATATGTTGCCAGTTTTTGCCTATCAACTCTTGCGCATTCTCATATCCGAACATCACCACATGCTCCTCGTTGAGATAATAATACTCCCCTTTCTCGTTCAGTAATGCCACTCCATCCATTGACTTGTCGAGAGCCGTCAGAAGTTTTTCGAGGGGAAACAGGTGTTGAGATTCTTTTGAATTCATGTTTTGATTATAAGGGAAGCATTTACAACTACATAAATTTACTTATTTTATGCTTTTCATTTATTTATTTTTTGAATGTTGCCGAACAGCATTAAACAAAAACCTTTTTTACAAAACAATTCCTTTTTAAATAAGAACCCAATCGTACTCTTGCAAATACGTATTTATACCGACAACCACCATGATAAAACTGCTGAATTGAACCAAAAAGAAAGTGGTTTTATTACATGCTAATTATGATGATTGTAGATTTATCACATCCAACACTTTGATGACCTTTTGCTCAAACCTTTGATTCCTTTTTTATACCTACTCAAATCTATGAAGATCACTTCTACCAATGCCTTTGAAGGCTGTTGTATCTTGTAAGCTTAAGAAGCCATAAAAAAAGCCTCGTCTTCGGGCGGGGCTTTAATCAATTTCTCTGTACCCATGCCAAAATTTTTACATTTGTTTTTTGCGCGATTTTTCTATCCGATCGTTTTTCGGTTTCCATATTTTTTGTCTTCTAAGCTTAATTCTTTAAATTGTAGGAAGCAAAATAAATTTTATGAAAAACACGACATACAATCAGAAACGGTTATCAGTATGAGCAGATCTTTAATTAACTACGACCAGATACTTGCTCTTTCAAACCAAAATATGGAACTGGCAAAAAAATTACTAATGGCCTTTCTGTATGAACTGGAACCTGTCGCCAGTACATTTCGTCCAAATCCTTCGGATGAAGACATGGAAGCAATCAGTAAACTGACACATAAAATCAAACCATCTCTGCAACTACTGGAAATCGAATCACTTAATCAGAAAATGAATATATATAAAATGAAATACCGAGAAGGCACTGCTGCTTCAAGGGCTGAGCTGCCTGCTTTATACCGGGAAATCATTCAACTTTATAAAGATATTCAAGAAGAAATAAGGAATTATATCAGCGATATGAATGAATAAATCCTCTTTCAATTTACAGTACGTATAAGTACGTATTCGTTTGCTTTTCTTTATCAATCCAAACCATTTTTGTTACTTTACATAAAAGAATTATAGCTTAAGTCTGAGTATGTCTTGTCGATAATACACAGCTTATCAGTCGTTTACACATGCGTTAACAAGTGCGCATGATCACTTTAAAGTAATACCCATTATTTAATGAAACGCATTGAAGATTTAGATATCCTGATTCTGGAAGATGACCGGATTTTTGCAGAAGTACTTTCCCGTAATCTTTCAAGGGTTGGACTAGACATGTCGAAAATTTCCATCTTCGATTCAATAGAAACAGGAAACGAAGAATTAATTCATTCCTGTCCGGATGTTGTGTTTCTTGATTTAAATATCATTGGTTATTCCGGGCTTGATACTTATTACGCTGCACAGCCCATTTTTCCAGATGCTTGTTTCATCATTCTGAGCGGACACAACGACGAGCAGTTGGCAATTCAGTGTATGATGGCGGGTGCTCAGGATTATATTTCCAAAAGCGATGCTTCGGCATACGCTTTACTTAAATCCATACAATATGGTCTTATACGCAAAGAACAACTTTTAAAAGAGCGCCTGTATGTAAAAGCTTTCAAACACTCTCCGTTTGCTGCTATCATTACAAAAGGGTGGGGGGGCAATGTTTTACAGGTAAATGATGCTTATTTACGCATGTTGGGGAAATCCTCAAATGATGTCATTGACCATGTCCCTTTTTTCAGAAAAGAAAACAAATACAG
>JBIIPV010000095.1:0-5058 GCA_044342435.1 Lacibacter sp.
TGCTGCTGTGGCGAAAGAAGGTGGTTACGACCTGATTCTCACCGGAAAAGAAACCATCGACTACAATGGTTCTTCTATTGGTGGAATGGTTGCTGAACTGGCTGATATGCCTTTTATATCGCTTGCAACCAAACTGGAACTGAATGGCACAACAGCCACTTTACAACGTGAAATTGAAGGAGGAGAAGAAACTTGCGAAGCAAATCTCCCACTTGTAATCAGCTGCCAAAAAGGAATGGCTGAACAAAGAATCCCCAATATGAAAGGGATCATGGGTGCGCGTACGAAACCACTGAAAGTAGTAGAGCCTTCTCCGGTAGAAGCCCTTACAACAGTTCAGGCTTTCGAACTGCCTCCTGTAAAAGCAGGTGTAAAGCTGGTGGATCCGGAGCAGGTTGGCGAATTGGTTCGCTTGCTGCACGAAGAAGCAAAAGTCATCTAACCCTCAACAACTATTTAAAATTCATTCAGAAATATGTCAGTACTAATATTCATCGACGCAGCAGACGGACAAATTAAAAAATCCTCATATGAAGCACTCTCTTACGGAGCTCAGGTAGCAAAGCAACTTGGAGTTTCTGCAGAAGCATTGTTACTCGGAAATGTGTCGGACGATCTTCCTTCATTGGGAAAATATGGCATCACCAAAATTCACCATGCGGCAGATACTCAGTTTAATAGTTTCGATGCGCAGGTATATGCAAAAGCAATTTCAGATGCTGCCACTTCTGTTAATGCCTCTGTTGTGGTGCTTTCAAATAATGTAACCGGAAAAGCAGTGGCTCCCAGGGTGAGTGTTCGTTTGAAAGCCGGACTGGTAGCAGGTGCGGTTTCTTTGCCTGATACCAGCAATGGATTTACAGTTAAAAAAGGTGTTTTCAGTGGAAAAGCATTTGCACATATAAGCGTACAGACCGCTGTCAAAATCATTGCCATAAGTCCGAACTCCTTCTCAGTTCAAAACGGAGAAGGCACTGCGGAGGTAATTGCTTCAGATATTCAGGCAGCTGCGCCGAAAGTGAAAGTAACAGCTACGCAAAAAGTAACCGGACAGGTTCCGCTGAGTGAAGCAGAATTGGTTGTAAGCGGAGGACGCGGCTTGAAAGGTCCTGAAAACTGGGGCATGGTGGAAGAACTGGCCGGATTAATAGGCGCTGCCACTGCGTGTAGCCGAGCCGTAGCTGATGCCCACTGGCGTCCGCATCACGAACATGTTGGACAAACCGGTGGTTCAATTGCTCCCAATTTATATCTGGCCATCGGCATCAGCGGAGCCATCCAGCACCTGGCCGGCGTGAACAGAAGCAAGGTGATTGTCGTTATCAATAAAGACCCGGAAGCCCCCTTCTTCAAGGCAGCTGATTATGGCATAGTTGGTGATGCGTTTGATGTAGTACCAAAGCTGATCAATGAAGTAAAAAAGCTCAAAGGCGTCGCTTAAATTTTTACCATCCACTTTATTAATACGGAATCCTGATTTGTCAGTGATTCCGTTTTTTTATGTTGATCAGATCTGTTTACCCACATCATGAGGAGATAAGGAACAAACGCATTAAATTTGCACTGTAAGATGAAAAAGATCGAACTGGAAATTGTAGCCCTTTCGCACAGCATCACACGGACACAAAGCTATGCGGTTATTTTAGGAGAAGTGAACGGACTTCGTCGTATTCCCATTGTGATTGGCGCCTTCGAGGCACAGGCCATTGCAGTTGCACTGGAAAACATGCCGATAAGCCGACCGCTCACGCACGACCTGATGAAAAACTTTATGCTGGCATTTCAAGTTGAACTTCATGAGGTAGTCATCAGTCGTTTGCACGAAGGTGTTTTCTATTCACAGCTAATTTGCAGTTCCGATAATGACACCATCGAAATTGACTCCAGAACATCTGATGCATTGGCACTTGCTGTACGTTTTGGCTGCCCCATCTACACCTACGAATCAGTTCTGGAAACGGCAAGCAATGTAACAGAAATAGAAGAATCAAAAGAGGAAGGAGAATCTGAATCAATTAGTATCGAAGCAGGTGATGAAAATAATCAAGAGATTCAGGGCAATCTTTCCAAACTATCTCTCGAAGAGTTACAGCAAAAACTAAATGAAGTTCTGGAGAATGAAGATTACCTGCAGGCTATTGCCATACGAGATGAAATTTCAAGTCGAACCAAATCCGGCAATCAATCTGCCTGATTTCGCACGCAACTAATACTGAATGATTGTATTTCCCACCTGTAAAATCAATCTAGGCTTGAGAGTGCCTTCCAAGAGACAGGATGGATATCACAATATCGAAACGATCTTCTACCCAATACCGTTAACCGATGTATTGGAAGCAATCCGACAACACGAATCCGTAAATCAATCAGTTTCTTTTTCATTTTCCGGATTACCCATCAGCGGCAAAGAGGAAGATAATTTATGCATTAAAGCCTATTATTTATTAAAAGAGAATTTTCCTGAGTTACCGCCTATTCAAGCCCATCTGCACAAAGTAATACCAATGGGTGCCGGACTTGGTGGTGGCAGCAGTGATGGCGCATTTATGCTTCGTTTATTAAATCAATTGTTTTCATTGCAATTATCAGATGAAGCACTTCGCGAATATGCACTCAAACTGGGCAGCGATTGCCCTTTCTTTATTCATAATAGCCCCTGTTTTGCAGAAGGCAGAGGCGAACAACTGGAACCGCTTTCTCTTTCATTGAAGGATTATCAGATTGCACTGGTTTATCCCGCCTTGCATGTATCGACTGCCATGGCTTTCAGCGAACTCAATCGCAATACAACACCAATTGAATATTCCAATTCCCTCAAAGACATCATCCGTTTACCCATAACAGAATGGAAAGATGAGCTAGTGAATGAATTTGAAATTCCGGTAATGAAGCAATTTCCTGAAATAGCTGAAATTAAATCAACCCTTTATGATGCCGGCGCTTTATATGCTTCTATGACCGGCAGCGGCAGTACGGTTTTTGCGTTGTTTGATAAATCCACAACCTTTGAACCTAATTTTCCGGACTCCTATTTCTTCAGGATGATAGCAGAATAATCGATTTAAATTTTTATTAATCAATTTGTTGTAAAAAACTATAAATCAACCGATTGCATGTTTTAAATAAATAAAAAAGTCAATCATCCCCTCAAAAAACATTCTTCCACATCATGCTCTCCACCGGCTTATTAGGCTGGCCGCTATACTTGGCATTTCCCTTCTTGTTGTAAGGAACAGCTATTGGCCCTTCTACCGGAAAATAAATCAACTGCCCGATTGGCATTCCTTTATATACTTTCACGGGTTGTTTCACAGAAATTTCAAGGGTCCAGTTGCCACAAAACCCAACATCTCCCTTCCCTGCTGTTGCATGAATATCGATCCCAAGCCTGCCTGTGGATGATTTTCCTTCCAGAAAAGGCACATGGGCGTGGGTTTCGGTGTATTCTAATGTGACCCCCAGATAAAAAATATGTGGATACAATACAATGCCTTCATCTGAAATTTCAAAATATTCAATCTGGTTGTGTTTGCGTGCATCAATCATGTGCTCTTTGTAAGTAGCAAGGGTACCTCCTAAATGCACATCATAAGAATTACTGCCAAGACACTCTCTATTGTATGGCTGTATTAATATGGTTCCTTTTTCAATTTCTTCCAAAATGCGGGTATCTGATAGGATCATAATTATCTTCGCTTTGTGTTGCCATGCAATATAATGGCTTTCGCGACGTAATGCCCATCCTTTATCAACATACAATCAACAACCAAAAACTACTGGCAGTCTGGCATATCCAGGAACCTCTTTCTTTTTTTCAGAAACAAGTCAACATAGAAGTTCCGCAGATGCATCCAGTAAAGCAATTGCAACACCTTGCAAGCCGCTTCCTCCTCACCACCCTTCAACCCGGATTCCCTCTTGCTGATATTCAGAAATCAGAAAGCGGAAAACCATACATTCCAAAAAAATCGTCCTACTTCTCCATTAGTCATTGCGGCGATTATGCAGCCGCAATCATCACAGATCAAATAGAGAACGGGATAGATGTTGAAATCACCACCCCAAAAGCAACCATGCTCCAATCTCGTTTTCTTTCAGATCAGGAACGAAAAATGGTCGATCAAAAAAAAGAAAATCTCAGTACAGATCAACTACATACTTTGTGCTGGAGTATGAAAGAAACGATGTTTAAATGGTATGGGAAAGGAGGTGTTGACTTCAAGAAACATATGGAGATAATTGAAATTCCAGATGCTAACACAGGCATAGCAAAAGCGATGTTCAAAAAAAATCAACAAACTTTACTAGAAATACAGTTTAAAATACTGGGAGATTTAATACTGACCTGGACAATCCATTCTCATGAAGATTGATAAAAAAGGATCAAGACTATCAAAAACCTAATCTTAGGGAAAGACATTCACTTCCCGTTCCAGTGAAACCTGAAACTTGTTTCTGACAGATTCGATAATCAATTCACTAAGCTCAATGATTTCATTTCCTTTTGCAGCGCCGTAATTAACAAGAACCAATGCCTGTTTTTCATGACACCCCGCATCTCCTTTGCGATAACCCTTCCAGCCACATTGCTCAATCAGCCAGCCGGCTGCAAGTTTGTAACTGCCATCATGATTTGGGTAAGCAACTATTTGAGGAAACTCAATTTTAAGATTTTCGTATTGCCCGGTAGAAACACTTGGGTTCTTGAAAAATGAACCTGCATTTCCAATAACAGCTGGGTCGGGCAATTTCGATTGTCTTATACGAATCACCGCCTCCGAAATAGCCTCAATGCTCAGAACCCCCACTTTCATTTTTTCAAGCTCCTGCTTTATGGCTCCGTATTCTATTCTGTATTGAGGTTTTTTTGAAAGACGAAAAGCAACATGTGTGATCACAAACATCCCTTTCAGTGCCCGCTTGAATACACTTTCACGATAGCCAAATGAGCAATCAGCATTGGAGAAAGAAACAACCTTCTTCTCCGAAATATCCCAAGCTTCTACTGTTTCTATCACTTCTTTCACCTCCACCCCATAAGCTCCGATATTCTGCATG
>JBIIPV010000096.1:0-5057 GCA_044342435.1 Lacibacter sp.
TACATCATACTATATACACCAATTCTGTTAGCAATGAAAGCAGGCGTGTCTTTACACAAAACAGTCGTCTTTCCCAATATCAAATCGCCGTAATGCAGCAGGAAATCAACAACTTCTTTTTTGGTATATGCAGTTGGAATAATTTCAAGCAAACGCAGATAGCGTGGCGGATTGAAAAAATGTGTGCCGCAAAAATGTTGTTTAAAATCATCACTTCTTCCTTCAGCCATTAAATGAATGGGAATACCCGAGGTATTAGAGGTAACCAACGTGCCGGGCTTACGATATTGCTCTACTTTTTCCCACAATTGATTTTTGATGTCGAGCCGCTCCACCACCACTTCAATGATCCAGTCGCAACCTGTTATCTCTTTCAGATTGTCTTCAAAGTTGCCGGTCGTAATTTTTTTAAGTGCTTCTTTCGTGTATAAGGGAGATGGGTTGGATTTCACCGCCGCAGCGAGCGCATCATTGACGAGTTTATTTTTTAATGTAGGGGTAGATGTTTTGCCCTCAGGAATTTCCGCAGAACGATCCAATAACAACACGGGCACACCTGCACCTGCAAAGTGACAAGCAATGCGAGATCCCATGACTCCTGAGCCCAATATGGCAACTTTACGTATATGCGGTTTCATGAATTAAAGTTACGGATTTCGGATTCGTTGTTCTCGTTTCGAGAATCGATAAACGAAAAACGATCTCTAGGTCTTTTGGACTCATGAAGTCTACGATCCGTTGTCGGTCGCTTTACCGACAACCTTTTGCTTGTTGGTCGGCGACCAACAAGGGGGAATTTCTCTGCGTAAAAAAAACAGATAACCGACAACAGACAACTGATAACATCTCATGGTCTCACCGACTTTTGGACTTATTGACTTTTTAATCATAAACCGGCTTAACCACATACCCCGCTTTGCGCAGCAGACTGATCACTCCTTCATTTCCTCCCAGATGAGCAGCACCAACCGCAAAGAAGCAAGTTCCATTCTGTAGGGCCGACTCTATCACCGGAATCCAGTTTCGGTTGCGATTATGCAAAAACAGTTCCTCATTACCGAGACTGGAAGGAGATTGGATTGTAAATTGGTAAAGAGCTTCTATATCTCCTTTTTTATATAAATGAATCATCTTCTCCAATTCATTATTTTGTTGATTCGCATCTGCTATCATTTCTAAAATGGATATTGCTTCTTTTTCATCCGGAATAGAATCGAATACACGCATCTGAGTTTCTAAGCTTTCCAGACCGAGGATATCTTTTTTATTTGTTTTAGCAATCTCCATAAATGCTGTTTCATAAGATGATACCTCTTTACATGGGAGTAATTTCTGATACATTAAACTCATGATCATCATCGGTTTGTATCCATTGAAAGCAACAGCCGACATACCCATCTTATCTTTGAAAAACTGATCCAGCTTTTGATATCCCTCTTCACCAAAAATAGACTTCAAAGTGGTGCCTTTCGGAAGCTGCATCATCTTCATCAACTCCATCTGAAGTTTTGGATCGTCCATATCTAATTCCAGAAATACCTGATCCGCATTCTTCCATTTGTTTCGAACAGTTTCTGTCATCACAAAATCTTCCTTGCAGATCATATGTATGGTTCCGAATAAATAAGAGGATTGCTTCAATCCTTTCCCGCTGATTTCCCATAATAAAGAATTGGGACTGGCGGATTGTGCTGAACTATGATGGGCACTAACAATTAGAAAGCCGAAAAAAAACAGAATGAGTTTATTCATGATTGACAGTTGATGATTAAATTTTCAATTTTTAAGATTTTCACCCTCCTCACTTAATTCATGCATCATTTCTTTTAATTTTTCTATATGGCGACCGTAAAGTTTCCGGATATACCATTTAGTAAAAAAGTAGAGAGGAATACAAAGCAGAATAGAGATCAACAGAATTACGAAAGAAGTAATCAGCAGTAAAGAATTATCCCGGGGAAATTCAGCGGGAGAAGAATAGGTATATCCAATCCAAAAAGAAGCAAGTGCTGCCATTGGAACAAGCAGGAGTCCGGACCATAAGTAGAAACGCAATAAATTCTCCAGAGAGTTGAGCTGTTTCTGCAGACTCGAGCGCACTTCGGATGCAGGATTTTCCATACGGCTCAACAAACGATATTTGATTACAAAATAAAATAGATAACTCACCTCTATGCCTACAAGGAGCCATTGCAGCCCCGGCATGAAATGATCATATTGAATCACGGCATACGCATAAATAAATATCATCAATGCCAGTTCAATCATTAAATTCCGTTTCATCTTTGCAATGGCCGATTTTGATCGTTGGTGCATCATTTGCCGGATATTTTTTTCGGACGTTTCTGTTTCCGAAGGCAAAGATTTGTTCCATATGTCTTTCAATGATTCAAGTTCCATATTCAAAACTTTTTGTTTGTTGTCGTAATTTTTCTTTGATGCGGTTCATCTTCACGCGCAGTGTGCCCGAACTGATACCCATGATTTCTTCCATTTCATCGTAGCTCTTTTCATCGAGATACAACATCACCAGTGCGCGCTCTATTTCTGTTAACCCGGCGACTGCTTTGTATAAAAAACGCAATTGCTCTTCCCGGATATTGTCTTTTTTTTCTTCGGATACTTCGTGAGGAATATTTTCAGGATAGCTGACAGGTACACGTCGTTTGCTTTTTCGGATGGATGAAAGCGCTGTATTCAGTGCAATGCGATAGATCCAGGTGCTGATCCTGGCCTCTCCCCGAAAACTGCCATAAGACTTCCACAGTTGAAGTATCATTTCCTGAAAGAGATCCTCTCTATCAGTTGCATCTCTTTCGTATAGATGGCATATTTTATACAAAAGTCCCTGATGGGTTTGTATCAACTGCAAAAACTCGTCCTGTATATTGTTCGCCGCCAAACTATCTTGGTTATAATGATTGAATTAGTGTGGTAAATTGCGGAAAAGTTACAGATTGATGAAAAAGATTTATCATCTCGCTACCTGCTCTACCAATCAAAGAATTTTGAAGGAGATTAATGTATCTGACAAAGGCATGCTCTTACAGGAAATAAAATCACAGCCGATCACCGCTCAACAGCTTGACGAATTAAAGAATCTTGCCGGGAATTACGAATCTCTGTTCAGCAGAAAAGCGATCAAATTCAGAACAATGGGACTTCATGAAAAGACATTAACAGAAAAAGATTACCGCGATCTTCTGCTTCAGGAATATACATTTCTTAAAAGACCGGTAGCGGTTGTGAATAATAAAATATTTATCGGAAGTGCCAAAGCTACCATTGAGGCATTGAAAGTGTCGTTGGGAAGTTGATCGATGATATGTAGATCATGGTTTAAAACATGGGCAACAGTTAGGTTCTTGCGTAGGATTTAAACCCCAACCCCCCATCAACCTTTAAACCTTTCAAAAAAAGTTCTCTCAAGTTCTTCTCTATCATCGGGATGTGCAATGTCAATGAGTACCTTGGCTCGCTGACGTAAATTCTTGCCGTATAAATGCGCTATGCCAAATTCCGTCACCACATAATGAACATGGCCACGGGTAGTAACAACACCAGCTCCTTGCTTCAAATAAGAGACAATCCGACTCATTCCTTTTTTCGTTCTTGAAGTGAGTGCAATAATCGGTTTCCCTCCTTCACTCAAAGCTGCACCCCGCATGAAATCCATCTGACCTCCTATTCCGCTGTATTGATAAATGCCAATGCTGTCTGCGCATACCTGACCGGTAAGGTCAACTTCTATGGCACTGTTGATGGCCACTACTTTCGGGTTACGACGAATCACATGAGGATCATTCACGTAATCAATATCCAGAAAAACAAATGAAGGATTGTCGTGCACATAATCATACAATCGCCTGGTACCTACAGCAAAACCGGTGACCGTTTTATATGGATGAATTTTTTTTCTGCTGTTATTGATGACATCTTTTTCAACAAGATCAATGATCCCGTCGCTGCACATTTCTGTATGCACGCCCAGATTTTTGTGATTGGTCAGCGCTTTTAATACAGCATCAGGTATCGTGCCGATCCCCATCTGCAGGGTACTTCCATCTTCAATCATGCCGGCAATGAGCTGTCCGATTTTTAATTCATCTTCCGCCACTTTGGCGCCATAGTTTACTTCCGGTAAATCTTCTTCGCCATAAACCATATAAGTGAAACGACTGGCATGTACCTGGCTGTCGCCATGCGTACGCGGTACTCTCGGATTGACCTGAGCAATGAGATAACGCGCGGTGTTGACTGCACTGCGTGCAATGTCGACACTCACACCCAGCGAACAATATCCATGTTGATCAGGTGGAGATACCTGTACAAGAGCCACATCAATCGGCAAATATCCTTTTTGAAACAAATCAGGAATATCACTCAAGAAAACCGGAATAAAATCTGCACGACCATTTTGCACAGCCCCCCGAACACTTTCGCTCACAAACATGCAATTGATGTTGAAGATTCCCTCATACTCTGGCCGGTCAACCACAATATCACCCTGCACTGTAATGAAAACAAGTTCTACATCCTTCAGGCGTTTGGACTGGTTTGCCAATTCGCGAAGAAGAAGCAAAGGTGTTTGAGCGCTTCCCTGTACAAACACGCGTTGTCCGCTCTGAATAACCGAAAGCGCTTTTTCGGCAGTTTGATAATTAGGTTCAGATAGCATAATATTTATTTGATGGGAATGCTATACTACAAAAAAAGAACGGCAACGCATTAAAAACAACTCATTAAATCATGAAAGCCTGTTTATTTTCAAATAACTTTGTTTGAATTATAACTGACAGAAACATATTAATCCAATCAAAATGATGATATCCAGGCTTTTGTTCATAGCAATACTGTTTTTTTTAAGCGCCGATTTATGTTACGGACAATCAGCGACTAAATTTACCCAACTCGACAAGTCACCGATGGATATGATTTATTATCCCGTTGATTATCCGAAGCTTAAAACCAAACCAACACCTGTGACAGAACCCCTGATTGCGCGTGTCATTTACAGCAGACCGCAGAAGATGGGACGGAAAGTATTTGGTGATTTG
>JBIIPV010000097.1:0-5041 GCA_044342435.1 Lacibacter sp.
GAAGATGATATTAAGTTTATGATTGAATCGAAATAAACGATGTATAAGATTGTCAAGTGCGGCTATCTGATCTTCATAACTCACCAACACCTTTTCAAAAGCCGTACCCGGATATTTATGGCAATTAGCAACCCACCTGCGTTTATCAACTAATCGATAAGTAAATGATGATCCAAGTGTAATAATTAACCAATCGGCTTCCTTCAATTGATGAAATGCCTTTTCCTGCGATTGATTTATTTGCGAAAGACAAACTGTTTTGTCGGGATGAGAAAAACGACTGTGATGGTCCCAGCTTTGCCATAATTCATTATAAAAAAACACATCCTCCTCCGTATATACCTTCCTTTCAATATAACTCAGCAAACTCCTGCAAACACTTTCCGTCTCAAAAAGAATCCCATTCGGATTCATACAGGTCCTGAATTTCAGATCCTGTAACTCCTTCCCGATATGCTCGGTAAAACAACTTCCGATCAAAAAAATCCCCTGCCTGTGCGTGATCGGCATCGGCAGGGGTTTAATATCAATTGGCGACATCCAGTTCATACTCTGCAAAATCAATAACTATATACATAATAGCCCCATGGCTCCATCGTAAAACTTTGATTTGCCTGAATGGCTTCTTTCTTGCCTGAAAATACATTCAAAGCAGAACCTTCAACCTTACCTCCTTTTAACTCCGTATTTTGTTTCTTGTCGGATAAATTCAATACAACAAGCACTTTTCTGCCATTTTTCTCTCTTAAAAACGCATATATCTGGTCGTCGTTGCTCGACTGGAGCTTCAAATAGGCTGCGTCTGAAGCGAGAGCCGGATTCTCTTTTCTCAATGTCAGCAATGTTTTATAAAAAGCCGCTCGCTCGTATTTTCCAAAAGTGATGGTGTCTTTGTAAAAGAAAGAAATAGAATCCAAAAAGGGCTCTTCTTGTCCGCAATATATTAACGGCACTGTGTTGCGCCAGGTTTGTGTAAGCACCGCAAATGGTGCATGTACTGCCCCGGGCATCGTAGCATAATCTGCCTTGCTCCAGCTGTTTTCATCGTGATTGCTGGTGAAATACATTTTGAGATAGCTTGGCGGGTATTTTTCATCCAGATGACGCAGTACTGTATCCAGCACTTTTGCACTGCTCTTGCCTCCTGCAATGTCTTTCATTTTATGAAACCCATTCCAGCCGTAGGAAGCATGAAAGCCTGCATCATGAATCCAGGCATCATCCGCCTCCGCAAGAAAAAACAAATCCGATTTAACTTTTTTCAACTCGGAAATAGCCGGCTGCCAGAAACTGCGTGGCACTTCCATGGCCACATCACAACGAAATCCGTCAATATTGGTTTCTTTCACCCAGAACTTCATCGACTGAATCATACTATCCTTCAGAACCGGATTCCAGTAGTTCAAATCGCGGGTATCGCTCCAGTCAAAGGCAAACTTTAATTTACCATCTTCACCTTTGATGAAAAAATCGGGATTGCTCTTAATCCAGCGATTATCAGCACCGGTATGATTCGCCACCCAGTCGATGATTACTTTCATGCCCAGTTCATGCGCTTTGTTCACCAGTGCTTTCCAATCATCTATCGTTCCGAATTCTGGATTGACTGCTGTGTAATCAGCAACTGCGTAATAACTGCCAAGCACCCCTTTTCTGTCTTGAACACTGATGGGCGTAATTGGCATGAACCAGAGAATATCTACCCCCATCTCCTTCAAACGAGGCAATGATTTTTCAAATGCCTTGAAGGTTCCTTCAGGCGTGTACTGACGCACATTCACTTCGTAAATATTTGACTGAAGAAGGTAAGACGGGTAAGAAATTTCATTGACAGCCTCGTCACTTTTTTGTGAAGAATTTTTGCAAGCTGTCATTAACACGACAAACAATACAAAAATGGTTAAAATGGAAAAGGGTTTGTTAAGCATGTTTGAATGATTTTTGAAAGCACAAGGTATTAAATATTTTGGCGCGGAGAAAGGAGAAAAAAAGAAGCAATCGCAGAGATTTTTCGTTGCGAAACTTTGGCATTTATAAATCAAAAAAATACCATAATCAACAAATTCTCACTTAAAATCACCAAGGATTATTCACTTTATTTTTGGGGAATTGTCCTCTTTAATATTAAAAATGTTTTTTAAATTTATACAAAACACCAACATGACTATTTCTGAAATTCAATTTTACGAGTTATTATCATCAAAAATTGGTCGTCCTGAAGCACAGGGTTTGGTTACATTTCTGGAAACCAAAATGGATCAAAAACTGGAAGAAAAAACAATGATACTTGCAACTAAAGACGATATAAAAGAATTAAAACAGGAAATCCATTTCATAAAAAGGGATGTTGCCAATGTAAAGGTTGATCTGATAAAATGGATGGTCGGTACCGGTATTGCCCTGTCAGGTGTGATGGTTGCGCTGATGGTTGGCATGATTAAATTCTTGCATCTACAAAATTGAATCTCAGGATCAGAAAAAAAAAGCGCAGTATTAACGAATAACTTTAAAAATAGATCCTTCGCTTCGCTCCCCGTTAGCTTCGTTACGAGTCGCCGGAGTAACTACCAAGAGATAATCATTAAATAAACTCATTCAGCCGGTCAATCACCACATCTACTTCCTCAAGTTTATTGTATTTACTGAAAGAAAAACGAACCGGAATTCTATTCGGATCAGGATTCACTGCTCGTATAACATGAGAGCCTTGTTGAGCTCCGCTGGTGCAGGCACTTCCTCCGGAAGCACAGATACCTGACATATCCAAATTCATCAGCAGCATCTCCGATTTTTCTGATTTCGGCAAACTGATATTGAGCACCGTGTAATTGCTGGATCCTTCTGCATCCCCGTTAAATGAAATGGATGGCATTCGCAATTTTAACTGCTGTATCATATATGTTTTGATGCCCAGTATATGATTCATATCCTTTTCCAGTTCGCTGGTTGCTATTTCCAAAGCCTTTACAAAACCAACGATGCCATACACATTTTCTGTTCCGGCACGCATATTTCTTTCCTGACCACCTCCGTGTATATAAGGCTGTATGCGCACATTTTCATTAATGTACAACAACCCCGCGCCTTTCGGACCGTGAAACTTATGTGCGGAAGCACTGATGAAATGCACCGGTGTTTCACGAAGGTTAAATTGAAAATGTCCGACTGTCTGTACGGCATCCGAATGAAAGTAGGCCCCGTATTTTAAACACATCTCCCCTACCCGATGAATATCGGTGAGATTTCCGATTTCATTGTTGGCATGCATCAGTGTTACCAGTGTTTTGCCAGGAGCTTGTTCTAACTGATTCTCCAGATCATTTAAATCTATCTGTCCATTTGGCAAAAGATTGACGAGCCCAACAGATACCTCTCCACGCTTGGCAAGGTATTCAACAGTATGGAGGGTTGCATGGTGTTCAATCTGAGAAGTGATGATGTGTATACAACCAAGATCTCTCACCGCACCCAGAATCACTGTATTGGAGCTTTCCGTGCCACCACTCGTAAAAAACATTTCGGCGGGATGAGCGCCAAGTAGTTTTGCAGTTGTTTTTCTTGCTTGCTCAATTGCCAGTCGTGTTTCACGACCATAAGAGTAAATAGAAGAAGGATTTCCGTAAAAATTTTGAAGATAAGGCAACATAGCTTCTGTCACCCTTGGGTCCATTGCTGTGGTTGCTGCATTATCGAAGTAAATCCTTTCCATATAAACTTGCAAATAAAGTTACAGGTAAGTTTTTATGAGGGCAATCACTTCATTAGCTAATTGTTCAGCTTCTTCATTGGTTTCGGCTTCTGAATAAATACGAATGATAGGCTCCGTATTGCTTGCTCGTAAATGTACCCAGCCATCTTCAAAATCAACACGAAGTCCATCTGCCGTATTCACCGGTAAACTGCTGTAAGAATGTTCCACTTTTGAAAGCAACTCTTTGATGTTTAGTCCAACAGGCAAATCAATTTTATTTTTACTCATCGCGTAGTTCGGATAAGTTTTTCGCAGCTGAGAAACTGTCATTTCTTTTTCTGCAAGATGACTCAAAAACAGAGCAATACCGATCAATGCATCTCTTCCGTAATGAAGTGAGGGATCAATGATGCCGCCGTTGCCTTCTCCTCCTATGACTGCATGAATTTCTTTCATCTTTTCAACAACATTCACCTCCCCTACTGCACTAGCATAATATTTACCACCGTGTTTCTCTGTGATATCTTTCAGTGCGCGTGTTGATGACAGATTGGAAACGGTATTGCCTTTTTTGTGTGTAAGTACATAATCTGCAACAGCTACGAGCGTATATTCTTCTCCGAATAATGTGCCGTCTTCGCTAACAAAACAAAGTCGGTCCACATCGGGATCAACCGCGATACCCAAATCCGCTTTTTGTGCGATAACCTCATGACATAAATCCTTTAAATGCTCCGGAAGAGGCTCGGGGTTATGTGCGAAATTGCCATGCATTTCTGCATTCAGTACTGTAACATGCTCAACACCCAGTGCATGAAGTAATGCAGGAACAGCAACAGCACCAGAACTGTTGATGGCATCTAGTACAACTTTAAATTTTTTCGGTGCAATACGATCTTTTTTAACCAGTGGATGTTGCAAAATGGCCGTAATATGAGCGTCTAAAAGATCTTTCTTTTCTATGACTTCACCAAGTAGATCAACCTCTGCGTAATTGAATGCTTCTGTTTGAGCAAGATTTAAAATTTGTTGTCCGTCTTCTGCACTGATAAACTCACCTTTTTCATTAAGAAGCTTTAGGGCGTTCCACTGACGAGGGTTGTGTGAAGCTGTAAGAATGATGCCTCCTGCAGCCTTTTCTAATACAACAGCCATTTCTACTGTTGGTGTTGTACTCAAACCGAGATCTACCACATCCATACCCATTCCGGATAAGGTGTTAATCACTAATCCACGAACCATTTCACCACTCATGCGGCCGTCTCTGCCGATAACAATCTTTTTGCCATTTCCCCTCTGTTTAATTACTTGGGCATAAGCCGAGGTAAAACGTACAATATCCAAAGGTGT
>JBIIPV010000098.1:0-5033 GCA_044342435.1 Lacibacter sp.
CCGCGTATTCCGGATATGGATTTCATCAATGCCATGGTTTCTGATTTTGTACAAAGGTAAAACATACCTGTGTGACTAAAAGACTTTCCGATAGATGGACTTTTAGTTACGAGTTATGTTTAGACGACCGACTGCTTCATAGAATCGGGAGGATTACGAGAAGGTTGTTGGTTGTTATATAGTAATTGATGACAAATTGCAAATAACAAAACTGCTAGCGATTTTTTCCTCTTTCAACGAGTAGAAAGATGAACGCAGAGGTTTCACGGAGAAGAAAACGATTACTGCTATGGGCATAAAAAAAGCCGGATAGAAATCCAGCTTCGTTTAAAATCCAATATCCTATGAAAAACCGTGTCAAAGATGGGCGAAAAGTTCCATAAATCAAAGTCCGGATTCATCTTTTTGTTAAAATGTGAATAAAAAAGCCCCGAAATACGGGGCAATATTCATTCATTCTAAGTGTTTATACTTATTTTTTTAAGTACATCACTTCTTTGATAATTTTTACTGTGCGTGGCACATCCGGTAAATAGGCGGCAACCAGATTTGGTGCATAGTGCATGGGTGCGTCAACACTGGTAATTCTTCTTACAGGCGCATCGAGGTAATCAAATCCTTCTTTCTGTATGCGGTAGGCAATTTCGGAGGAAACTGAACACATGGGCCATTGTTCTTCAACAATTACCAATCTGTTTGTTTTTTTGACACTTTCCAGGATCGTAAACCAGTCGAGCGGACGAATTGTTCTTAAATCAATAACCTCTGCCTCTATTCCCTCTTTTGCCAATTCTTCAGCGGCTCCGAGTGCAACTTTCATCATTTTATTAAAAGAAACAATGGTTACATCCCTGCCCGGACGCTTAATATCGGCTTTCCCGATTTCAATGATATATTCTCCTTCCGGCACCTCTCCCTTGTCTCCGTACATCACTTCACTTTCCATAAAAACAACCGGATCATCATCACGAATAGCCGCTTTAAGTAAGCCTTTGGCATCATAAGGATTAGACGGAGAAATGACCTTTAAGCCGGGGATATTTGCATAATAACTTTCAAAGGCTGTAGAGTGCTGAGCACCTAGCTGACCAGCACTTCCGTTTGCTCCCCTGAATACGATTGGACAACCAACCTGTCCGCCACTCATCGCAAGCATTTTGGAAGCAGTATTTAGAATCTGATCGAGTGCAAGCACCGCGAAGTTCCAGGTCATAAATTCAACAATCGGGCGTAACCCATTTTGGGCAGAACCTACCGCTACGGCAGTAAAACCCAATTCAGCAATCGGGGTGTCAATCACGCGTTTTTCGCCAAATTCATCGAGCATACCTTGGCTTACCTTGTAAGCGCCGTTGTACTCGGCCACTTCCTCTCCCATTAAATAAACTCGGTCATCCTTGCGCATTTCTTCCTGCATCGCTTCGCGCAGGGCTTCACGCATCGCAATTGTTCTCATATTGATTGCTTGCTTTTAAGTTTGCAAAAGTATTGTAAGAGGGGGAAATCGCCAAACAACTTGTTTGAAGCTTAAATGAGTGCAATGAGGAATTTAAAAATGATAAAAAGATGTGTCTCGGTAAATTGTAAATAAACTGCATTGATTAACTTACACATCCAAAATACGAATCAATGAGAAATTTTCTTTTTCTGCAGTTGTTCCTTGTATTAACAGCAGGTGCTTTTGCCCAGGTTTCTATTAGCGATAAAATCGAGCAACGTTCTAAGGCCATATTGCCAAAACTCATTGAGTGGAGACGGCATATACATCAATATCCAGAATTAGGAAACAGGGAGTTTAATACTATGAACTATATCGCGGATCATTTGAAAAAGCTCGGACTGGAAGTGACTGTGGGTGTTGCAAAAACCGGTGTTGTAGCAATTTTGAAAGGTGATAAACCCGGACCTGTGGTGGCTTTACGGGCAGATATTGATGCATTGCCCATTGAAGAACGTAATAATCTGCCATTTGCTTCCAAACAAAAAGCTGAATATATAGGCCGTGAAGTGTCGGTGATGCATGCATGCGGGCACGATACACATACTGCCATTCTGATGGCAACCGCCGAAGTTTTGGCAAGTATGAAAAAGGATTTGACAGGGACAGTTAAATTTATATTTCAGCCTGCAGAAGAAGGTGCACCTCCCGGAGAAGAAGGAGGAGCTGCATTGATGGTAAAGGAAGGTGTGATGGACAATCCGAAAGTGGATGTCATTTTTGGTTTACATATTTCATCTGCATTGGAAAGTGGGCTTATCAAATACAAAAGTGGTGCTTTCATGGCAAGCAGCGACTGGTTTACAGTAACCGTTAAAGGCAAAGGAGCACATGGCTCTGCTCCCTGGCTGGGAATTGATCCGATCATGATTTCCGCACAGATAATCAATGGCCTACAAACGATTGTCAGCAGATCAGAAGATTTAACCCAGGCTCCCGTAGTTATTACTGTTGGAAAATTCAATGGTGGCGTAAGGGAAAACATCATCCCCGAACAAGTGCAATTCAGCGGCACCATTCGCACCCTTGATGAAAACATGCAGAAAGATGTACATGAAAAAATCAGAAGAACAGCGGCCAAAATTGCTGAAGCATATGGTGCTACAGCAGAGGTTGTGATTGAAACAAAAGCAAAAGTTACTTATAACAACCCATGGCTGGTTGAAGCAACAGTTCCTTCATTGATCAAAGCAGGCGGAAAAACAAATGTTTCACCGGGGAGCTGGACAACAGGCGCTGAAGATTTTTGTTTTTACGGCGATAAGGCTCCTGCATTTTTCTTTAATCTGGGAGGGATGTTTACAGGAACACCTGTTAATCAGGTAACAGGGCATCATACTCCAGATTTTCTGATAGATGATAGTCAGCTTCATATCGGAGTCAAAGCTTTTTGTCATCTTGTATTTGATTTTGCAAAAATCAAACAAGCTAAGTAGAATCAATTCGTCTGAAATTTATTAACTCACTCTTTTAATATTCATGAGCAGTCGTCAAACAACATCACATCTGATGATGATCCGTCCTTGTCATTTTCGCTTTAACGAAGAAACGGCTGTGAATAACGCGTTTCAACAAGCGAGTAATGAAGCAGATGTACAGCAGAAAGCTTTGCAAGAGTTCGATCAGTTTGCTACAAAGCTGCAGGAAGCCGGAGTAGATGTAAATGTTGTAAACGATACCCCTACCCCTTCTACCCCCGACAGTATATTTCCAAACAATTGGATCAGTTTTCATTCACCGGACACCATCGTACTTTACCCAATGTATGCAGTGAACAGAAGAGCTGAGAGAAAGCCGCATGTGCTGGAGACATTACGCGAAAAATTTCAAATCAATACCACCCTTGATTTTTCAGCGAATGAAACTAAGAATTTATTTCTGGAAGGTACAGGAAGCATGGTGCTCGACAGGGAAAACAATATCAGTTATGCGTGCCTTTCACAACGTACGGATCTGAAATTATTTGAAGAATGGTGTACAAAAATGAATTTCAACCCATGTGCTTTTCATAGTGTGGATGAGCACGGAGGCGACATCTATCATACAAATGTGATGATGTGCGTAGCAGATAGATATGTTGTGATTTGCCTAGAAAGTATACGCGATGAAGTTGAAAAGAATCAAGTTATTTTAACTATTCAATCATCTAAAAAGGAAATCATCGAAATTGGTTATGAACAGATGAATCATTTTGCCGGCAATATGCTGCAAGTGGAAAACAAGGAAGGACAGAAATTTCTTGTCATGAGTAGCCAGGCATACAATTCTCTCAATCATCATCAAATACAAAAACTAGAATCTTACAATCCAATACTTCACTCCCCTCTTTACACCATTGAAAAAAACGGAGGAGGCAGTGCCCGATGTATGATGGCCGAAGTTTTTTTGAATACTAAGAAATAGACGGATGACTGTAAGTGATATGTTATTATTAAATACATAACACCCGTAACACTTCAATCAATTACTGAATCAAAATCATCCTGGTCTCATTAAATCCATCTCCGGTTAGCCGCAGAAAATACGTGCCCGGGTTTAAATCATTAGGCAATTGAATGCTGCGGGTAATTTGTCCTGACTGTCCTGCAAATATTATAGACTGTAATCTGCTTCCTTTTAAGTCTATCAGATCAAGCGTATAGTCGCCCTTGGGCAATGATATTTCAAGAATGACGTTTTTCCCTTTCTGAACAGGATTCGGATAGAAAGACCAGCCTTTTTTATCGTTTGCCGATACTTTGATGATGGGACTATAAACAGATTTTCCGTTCAATTCAACTGATCGGATGCGATAGAATAAAGTTCCGTTTCCTGCATTTGGATCTAACCACGAATATTGTTTTTCTGCAGCATCCACGCCCGATGTATATACAGAATTGATGGATCTGAAAGAAGCGCCATTTTCTGAGCGCTGAACTTCATAAGCGAGAACATCCGACTCTTCAAATACCTTCCAATCAACTTTTACTTGTTGTGTGCCAATTCGTGAAGCTGTTACCTCTCCAAACTTTAGAGGAAGTGGAGTGCCTATTATAGCGACGATAAATGGAGAGAAAGTATTTACACCAGTGCGAGTCACGGTATTTGCAGAATTATCTCCGTTTATACCTGTGATTGGATCCCAGTTAGATCCATCATATTTGGAAATGCCTATCTGATTATTTGCGGCTGCCGTGAAAGATGAGCCTTCCAGACTTTCACTCCATCCAAAAGTAATATCTGTTGAAGTTGAACCTGTAATTCTGTCGATAATCCAAATGGCATCAACAATGGGACTAACATCCGTAAAATCAGGTCCGTTGGGTTGTCCGTTTGAAGCTGCTAAACTAAAAACTGCGACATTAAAATCATTCGCTCCTGCTGAACTTAACGTAGCAGGCATATAATAATTTCCTTCTCCAAGTGGGAAAGTTCTGCTGCCGGAGAATGAACCCGAACGGATATAGGCAATTGTACCCGTTACAGCATTTTTTTGAGTAATGATATGTTTCAACAATCCAAATCCGGTTCCTGCAATCTGGTTGCCTGATGCTAT
>JBIIPV010000294.1:0-2586 GCA_044342435.1 Lacibacter sp.
CCGGAAGGTACTTTCAATATGGGCGATGCGCCATTGATTCCTTTTTTTGATGGGGCATTCCGCCTCGCAATTGAAACCCAAACTCCGGTAAAGCCGATGCTATTTCTGGATGCATTGGACAGGATGCATTGGCGAAGTCTTTTAACGCTGAACCCGGGAAAACTCAGGACAGTCTATCTCGAAGAAGTATCGCCTGAAGGATATACAATCGAAGACCTTCCTCTTTTTAAAGAGAAAGTTTACAGATTAATGGAGGAGAAATTGTTAGCCTACAGAGCCTCCTGGATTAAGCAATGATTTTCCTGAAAAAGAAATACTTGTTCTACGTAATCCTTTGCTAATTTTAATTTTGCCGTTCACAGGTATGGGTAATGAAGATCAAATAAACTATTCATCTGTTTCTTTATTTGAAGAAAATAAAGAACATGGAAAAACTATGTATGCGGAAATCGTCATTCCGCTTGCTTTGCCGCAAAATTATACTTGGCGCATACCGGAAGAATGGACTTCACAGATACAGACAGGCATCAGGGTAGAAGTAGAATTAAGAAACAAGCGATATGCAGGTTTAGTGAAACGTGTGTTTTATGAAAAGCCTGCAGCTTTTGATCCAAAAGACATTTTGAATATTCTTGATACTATTCCCGTTTTGCAGGAAAAGCAATTCATGCTCTGGGAGTGGATCGCGAATTATTATATGTGTTCGGAAGGAGAGGTGATGTCTGCTGCATTGCCTGCTCACTTTAAATTAAGCAGTGAAACGATTTTGGTTTTCAACGAGGAGACGGGAGATGATTTTTCATTGCTGGATGCTGAAGAGTTTTTGGTGGCAGAGGCCCTCTTGCTTAGAAAAGAACTCAAATTGTCGGAAGTGCAACAGATACTGGATAAGTCGCAAGTGTATCCGGTGGTGAAGCGTTTGATTGATAAAAATATTTGTTTTGTATGGGAATCTCTCAAGGAAACCTATGTTCCCAAAAAAGAAAGCTATGTGTTGCTTGATCCAGTTTATCTGGAGGAAGCGAAACTGGCGCATTTAATCAATGAATGGACTCGTGCACCTAAACAGCTTGATCTGTTGTTGGCCTTTCTGCATCTTCAAAAAACAGAAGGAGACGTTATTAAATCGGCTCTTTTAAAAAAGAGTGGAGCTTCGGATGCACAGTTAAAAGGTTTGACGGAGAAGAATATACTGCGTGTAGAAAAACGACAGGTGGATCGCTTAAAATCTTTGCCTCGCGAAATATCAATTGATTTTGAGCTTTCAGTTGCGCAGCAAGAAGCCCTTTCATCCATTCATCATTCATTTGAAAAATCAAATGTCTGTTTGATGCATGGTGTAACAGGCAGCGGAAAAACTCAATTGTATATACATCTGATTGAACAACAAATCAGAAAAGGGAAGCAGGTGCTTTATTTGCTTCCTGAAATTGCATTGACGGCACAAATCATTCGTCGCCTGCAGAAGCATTTTGGGGGATATATTGGCATTTATCACAGCAAGTTTAGTCAGAATGAACGAATTGAAATCTGGAACAAAGTCAGAACCGGAGAGTTACAGGTAGTGTTGGGGGCGAGAAGTTCTTTGTTTCTTCCATTTGCTGATCTTGGATTGATCATTTGTGATGAAGAGCATGACCCTTCATACAAACAACAACAACCGGCTCCGCGTTATCATGCACGTGATGCCGGTATCTATTATGCGTCACTGTTTAACGCAAAAGTGTTACTTGGAAGCGGAACACCTTCTCTTGAATCTTATTTTAATGCAGTAACTGATAAATATTCACTCGTTACATTAACTGAAAGATATGGTTCAGGTACTTTGCCTTCAATTGAATTGGCTGATACGAGGATGCTTAATCGCCAGCACAAAGAGAAAGTGATGATTGCTCCTGTTTTGAAAGAAAAGATAGAGCAGGCAATAACGAATCATCGGCAGGTGATTCTCTTTCAGAACAGAAGAGGTTATGTACCACAGCATATTTGCCAGTCGTGTGGCTGGATTCCGCATTGTCGTCATTGCGATGTGAGTCTGACTTATCACAAATTCAAACACAAACTGCAATGCCATTACTGCGGAACTGTTTATTCTGTGATGCTCACCTGTGAGGCTTGCGGCAGTCATGATTTTGTGAAACACAGTTTTGGTACAGAAAAAGTAGAGGAGTATTTATCTGAACTATTTCCTGATGCGCGCATTGCCCGCATGGATCATGATACCGTTAGTGGCAAAACAGCACATGATGAATTAATACAAAAGCTGGAAGCGCATAAAATTGATCTTTTGGTTGGTACGCAGATGGTGGTGAAGGGACTTGATTTTGAGAAGGTGGACCTGGTTGGTATTTTAGATGCAGACAGCTTATTAAATTTTGCAGATTACAGAGTGAACGAGCGCGCTTTTCAACTGATGGAGCAGGTGAGTGGAAGGGCTGGTAGAAAAGATGCAAACGGGAAAGTGGTTATACAGGTGACACAGGTGCATCATCCGGTGCTGCAGTTTGTGATGAATCACGACTATAATGCTTTTTATGATTTTGAATTGGCAGGAAGGAAACAGTTTTTATATCCGCCTTTTTCAAG
>JBIIPV010000099.1:0-5031 GCA_044342435.1 Lacibacter sp.
GGATGTTCATCCTTCTTTCCGGAAAACGACGTACATAATCACCTGAAATCTTTAACAGGATTTCAGAAACACGAATTGTATCATGGGCGGCACGGAACGTTTTCTCTTCCAGTTGTGAAGCAAGCAGAATATTGCTCGTTAAAGTATTGAGCCGGTCTGTTTCAGCGAGTGCACTCTGCAAAAGTTTCTTCTGCTGCTCGGTTTTTAATTCGCGGTATAGCAGTGTTTCTACGCTGAGTCGGGTTGCCGCGATGGGCGTTTTCAGTTCATGTGTAATTGCCATCATGAAATTTCGCTGTAAGGCAACATAACGCAGCTGTTTTCTCATCGCACGATGCACAAAAAAAGCACCTATCAGTATCAAAACAAGAAAGGTAACTCCTTCGGCAATGTACTTAGTAGTGTTTCGACTTTGCTGATCTAAGATTGCTGATACCTGAGAAGCTTGTGCAGAAGCTGTATAAGACAAACGACTCAACCTCAACTCCGTCATATCCCTGTTTTGTTTTTCAAGGGAAATAAACCACCATATAAGTGCAGCAATGATATAAACCAACAAAGTCCAGAAGAGAAAACCAAATTGCCGGGATGCTTTTTGATATGAAGAAAGCATTAGTTATTTATTTTTTCTACCCTGATGCCTGCATTCATTACGTGCTCCAGCGGTTCATCCCTCATAATTTGTCTGATTCGTAATGTATAGTTGCCGGGTTTTTTGAACCGCAAATCCGAAAACAAAGGATATCTGACCTCGAGGATATCTGAGAATCCTGTTCCAATCCAACGACCATCGGGTTGCTGCAGATTCAATTCAAATTTATCTGAACGAAAGGTGCTGTCGCCAGGAATACGAGTTGATAATTCCAGCCAGATGTTTCGGTAGGCATAAGCATGGGTATGTCGCAGGATCACATACGACTGATAAAGCGCGGCAGTATCTGTGATCTCAAATGTGAACTCGGGTACAAATGAGTTTTTCCATTTGTGATCAGGTATCACAACACTTCTCTCGTAAGTGCCCATTTTTTCGCAGGCAAAGAAGCCGAAAGAGATGACAAGAAAAAAAAGATATGGATGAATTTTCAATGACATGGTGCAAAATTACAATCCTTTCAGAGATCAGATTTTGTTTATTCAGAGTACATTTAATACCTGTTCCTTTGCTTTTTCAAGTTCGTCTTTCATCAGCACAACCAGCTTTTGTATATCTGAATCATACGCCTTTGAACCCGTTGTGTTGATCTCTCTTCCAATCTCCTGCAGCACAAAACCAAGTTTTTTACCTTTTGAAGAATCGGAATCCTGTAAAATATTGAGGAAATAATCACAATGATTTCTCAAGCGAACCTGCTCCTCACTGATATCAATTTTCTCAATATAGTAGATCATCTCCTGCTCAAAACGATTCGGGTCGAGACGTTCTTTACCAACTTGCTCTTCAATTTTCCGACGAAGCTCATCTTTCATTCGGTGCTGTCGAAGGGGAGTAAGCTCCTCCACTTTTTCCTGGTATGAAAGAATATTTTCAATCCGCGTCTTTAAATCTTTTTCAAGTGAAAGACCTTCCGATTGGC
The DNA here is from genome assembly GCA_044342435.1 of Lacibacter sp. GTDB lineage: Bacteria > Bacteroidota > Bacteroidia > Chitinophagales > Chitinophagaceae > Lacibacter. The sequence continues at coordinate 1,575 of JBIIPV010000099.1, forward strand.
GATGATCGTCCAGTTTAGTAATTGCACTTCTGAAGCTTTTCTCAAAAGAAGCATATTCCTCTTTCGAAAGCACCTCTGTATTTGGAACAACCACATCAGGTAATCTTAACAAAGCAGCAAGAATATACTCGCTCACCTTGATATCAAGTTCTTCAGCCATCTGTCTCAATGGAGCAAAGTATAGTTTAGCAACATCCTGGTTAATCGTAATTGAACTGGATCCTCCGTTTTGTTTTAATGCAATGGTACAATCAACGGATCCTCTTTGCAAATGCTCAGAAATCATCTGGCGCAAAGCAATTTCATAAGGTTTTAGCAGGGGTGTAATCTTCATGTTCAACTCAAATTGTTTGCCGTTGAGCGACTTGATTTCAATCAGAAAACTTTTTTCGCCGGCCATTTCTTCTACCCTGGCAAACCCTGTCATTGACTTAACCATAAACTAATTTTCAGCAATGTAATCAATTTATGGTTGAACATCAATTTACAGTAAAACAACGTGGAGTGAATGGAATAAAAAAAGCTCGGAAGAAACCGAGCTTTTATCATGGATGGGTTAGTAAGTACCGGGAATAATTAAATTCCCTTCACAATATTAAATACAAATTCTTTTATAAAGAAAAATATTTTTATCTTTTTTATTCACATTTTAAATGTGTTTGTGGAAAAGGAAGAAAACAAATCGGTTTGTTTTATTCATGAAACATGATTGTTGTTGTTTATAAATGAATTGCTTCAAGCTTAAACTTCATATTTTTCATTTACAATATCATTGACAATTTGAATTTTTGAATTGAAAAACGAATGATCTCTGACTAGTGAAAAGGATCTTAACTTTGAGCAAATAAAATGATATGAAGTTTCCTGCTCCTGTACCAATTAGTCGGATTGCCGGTTTGATTCAAGCAAAAGTTATCGGTAATGAAGATAGTCATGCTCACGGCATCAATGAAATTCACAAAGTAGAAAAAGGGGATATTGTATTTGTAGATCATCCGAAATACTATGACACATGCCTGAATTCGGCAGCAGATATCATCATCATCAATACTGAAACAGCAGTTCCCGAAGGCAAAGCATTGCTTGTATGCAATGAACCTTTTGAAGCGTATCTGCAAATTGTTGCTTATTTCAGGCCTTTTGTTTCAGCAAAACAATTAATCAGTGATACAGCGATTGTCGGAGAAAATACGATCATACAACCAGGATGTTTCATTGGTTCAAATGTAGAAATAGGATCAGGATGTATCATCCATCCGCATGTAACAATCTATGACCACGTGAAAATTGGCAACAACGTGGTGATACATGCCGGCTCCGTTATAGGCAGCGATGCTTTTTATTTTAACACGAAAAAGAGCCGACCTGTCTGGTATAAAAAAATGGCAAGTTGCGGAAACGTACTCATTGAAGATGATGTGGAAATAGGTGCAGGATGTACAATTGACAGAGGAGTCACTCACAATACAATCATTGGAAAAGGAACAAAGTTTGACAACCAGGTGCATATCGGACATGATACCATTGTTGGGAAAAACTGTTTGTTTGCCGCACAAGTTGCAGTGGCGGGTGCTGTTGAAATCAAAGACGGTGTGATCTTATGGGGGCAGGTGGGTGTAAGCAAAACCCTCACCATCGGAGAGAATGCTGTGGTGCTGGCTCAAAGTGGTGTACCTTCTTCTCTCGAAGGAAACAAAACTTATTTTGGAACACCCTCAATAGAAGCCTCTGAAAAAAGAAGAGAGCTTGTATGGGTGAAACGAATACCGGAGATGTGGGAGAGGTTGATGAAAAAAAATTAAGGAATAGATACAAACCATCCATCTATTTCCGATGTTGAATTGTTTGTCAAACATTCTTTTAAATTATTCTTCATGTTTGCAGGAAGAACACTGGTAGTTGCAACGATGCACGAAAAAGAAAAGATCCTGGGGCCGATGGCCGAAAAGGAACTTGGAGTCAATATCATTGTTCCTCCAGATCTGAACACTGATCTGTTCGGTACATTCACCGGAGAAACTCCCAGAATAAAATCTCCCATTGAAACAGCCAGGGAAAAAGCAGAAACTGCTTTGAAGCTCACCGGTTGTGATCTGGCTCTCGCCAGCGAAGGAAGTTTCGGTCCACATCCGATCATTGGAATTGTTCCTGCCAACGAAGAATGGCTCTTGTTGATTGATAAAAAAAATGGATTTGAAATCATCGTTCGCGAGTTAAGCACGGAAACCAATTACGACAGCCGCAACTGCAGCACAATTGAAGAGTTGATGCTTTTTGCAAAAACTGCCGGCTTCCCTGATCACGGGCTTATCATCAGAAGTAAACACTCCGGCAATTCAATCATTAAAAAGGGAATACAGGATCAGGATGAACTTTTCACAGCCGCTAAACAACTGCTGGAAACAGAACATGAATTCATAGTTGAAACAGATATGCGGAGTATGATGAATCCGATGCGGAGAATTGTAATTGCTGCTGCCGGCGAGAAATTGATAGCGAAATTAAAATCCACTTGTTCTGAATGCGGTACTCCCGGATTTGACGTTGAAGATATGATTCCGGGGCTGCCTTGTTCACAATGCGGTTTGCCCACACGTACGCCTGTCACATATATTTTTCGATGTAAGAAATGCGGACATGAAAAGAGAAAGGATTTTCCGAAAGAAAAAACAACGGAGGATCCGATGTATTGCGACTATTGCAACCCCTGATACATTTACTTAGTAATGGTCGGGCCAGTAATCGTATGGCAACTGATCTGCTAAATTTTTCCAGGCCCAGTAGCCGCCGCTGGTCACCTCCCGCTGTTCATAAAAATAACCATTCTCAGTAATGGCAAATCCGTTTAACAAATCAAGTGTAGTTACTTGGCCCTCGGAAATCAGTGGATATTTTTTAGCTTCCAGATAAAACTGATGCATTGGTGCCGATAGATAGGTGAGTCGATACTTTCCAAACAGAAGAACATCTACCTCTGTAGAATCGATTCGTTCATAAATGGCAGAATCATAAGGATTCATGACCATCTCTAATACATCTGTGCTGTCTTTACGAACAACCTTCTCTAAAAGGAAACCGTTTTCAACAAGCGCACTGTCGTAATAGGCGCGCATGAAATGAAGCCTTGAACCCCAGTAAGCCACTTCTCTGTTTTTTTTCCATACAACTTTTTCCTGGTCAGATCCTTCCATTTCCGCGTAAAAAGTAACTCCTGAGTGCAAACTGTAATCTGTTTGATAATCATAAATAAATGAATCAAGAAGATAATTGATCCTGTAACCCAGCGCATTATTTTTTATGATCACTGCAGAGTCGGCTTTTACCCTTAACCTTTTTTTCTTCTTGAGATAATAAAACCTCAGCACCTGCGGATTTTCAATGACACATTTTTTTGCGTTAGGCGTCTGGCCTAAAAAATAATCCTGGAAATGCTGACCATATTTCACCCATCCATCTG
>JBIIPV010000100.1:0-5000 GCA_044342435.1 Lacibacter sp.
GAGCACACATCTATCTGAACAGGAACTGATCCGAAGAGAAAAATTATCCGAATTAAATAAACTCGGAATTGATGCATACCCGGCTCCGGCATTTCCGGTTAGCCACTACTCTACAGAAATCAAAGCCGGCTTTAATGAGGAAACAAAAGAGAACTATAAAGATGTTGCTTTTGCAGGACGCATCATGAGTGTTCGAGATATGGGAAAAGCTTGTTTCGCCGTATTGCAGGACAGCCGAGGCAAACTGCAGGTATATGTAAGAAGAGATGATATTTGTCCGGGTGAAGACAAAACCCTTTACGATACTGTTTTCAAAAAATTACTCGATATTGGTGATCTGATTGGAGTAAAAGGATATGTGTTTACAACAAAAACCGGAGAGACCAGCCTTCATGTAACATCCCTTACATTACTTGCAAAATCGCTGAAGCCTCTGCCCATTGTAAAAGAAGCAGAAGGACAAACATTTGATGCGGTCACTGATCCTGAATTCAAATACCGTCAGCGGTATGCCGACCTGATCATCAACCCTCAAGTAAAAGACGTTTTTGTAAAAAGAACAAAGCTTGTCAACACCATACGCGAATTTCTCAATGAACATGGCGCATTAGAAGTTGATACTCCTGTGTTGCAGAATATACCCGGTGGTGCAACTGCACGGCCTTTCTCAACTCATCACAATGCTTTAGACGTACCGATGTACATGCGTATTGCCAATGAGTTGTATTTAAAACGTTTGATTGTAGGCGGTTTCGACTGGGTTTATGAATTCAGCAGAAACTTTCGCAATGAAGGGATGGACCGCACGCATAATCCTGAATTTACCATTCTCGAATGGTACACCGCTTATAAAGATTATTTCTGGATGATGAATGTAACAGAAACGTTGCTTGAGAAAGTGGCTGTTGCGCTTCATGGCACTACTGATGTACCAGTTGGAGAGAATACAATCTCTTTCAAAACACCTTTTAAGCGCGTATCTATTTTTGATGCGATCAAAGAACATACAGGTATTGATGTGAGTGAAATGGATGAAGCACAGTTACGCGAAACCTGTAAGAAATTGAATATTCATGTTGATAACACAATGGGCAAAGGAAAGCTGATTGATGAATTGTTCAGTGAAACCTCCGAATCAAAATACATCCAACCCACATTTATCACCGACTATCCGGTGGAAATGAGTCCGCTCACCAAGAAACACCGTGATAAACCCGGGCTGGTTGAACGCTTTGAGTTGATGATTAACGGAAAAGAAGTGGCGAACGCATACAGTGAATTAAACGATCCGATAGATCAACGAGAAAGATTCGAAGAACAGGTAAAACTGAAAGAACGCGGTGATGATGAAGCGATGTTTATAGACCACGATTTTCTTCGTTCATTAGAATACGGCATGCCGCCAACAGCGGGCATCGGCATCGGCATTGATCGACTGGTGATGCTGATGACAAATCAGCCAAGCATCCAGGATGTGTTGTTGTTTCCGATGATGAGGCCGGAAAGAACAGCCTGATTCATGATTTATTTTTTGGTTGATCGTTCATTTTAATTTTTAAAATGAAGGTGTCCTGTTCGCAGGGTGCATTGGTTAATGTTTGATGGTGCTCAACGAGTCTCTGTCAAGCCTTAAAATTATTTTGTTGTATCTTGATGAAAGAATAAGCGGCTTTTCTAAATATTCCTATATGTATAAAATATTTTTCCTCTTTTTATTGCTGATTTCTTTCAGCGGACAGGCGCAAAAAACAAGTTTTGCAGACAGTGTGTTCAGTTACATCTGTGAAGTGGGTATTCAGCATCCGAATATTGTCATGAAACAGGCCATCGTTGAAACGGGGTGGTTCAAAACGAAATTCCTGATGTCCAGGAATAACTTGTTTGGCTTCCGTGCAAAGAATTACCTCTATTTTAAAAACTGGAAAGAGAGCGTGGTTTATTATAAAAACTGGCAGGATAAACGTTACACCAACAAGAATGAAGACTATTATGCTTTTCTTGTCAGGATTAAATATGCATCAGCGCCGGGTTATACCAACTACCTGAAAAAAATGAAATACAACAGGAGTTGTCAATAAATGACAAATCCTGTTGTATGATGATTTAAAGAATTGAGTGGCTTTTATTTTGGTATTTTTTAACCAAACTTGAAAATATACTACCTCTTACTTTTTTCTGAAATTGAAGAAAGAAAATGAAAATCCTGCACCAACACTCACGCGATAAGTTGGTTTGAGGAAATCACCGCCAAACTGCATGCCCGCAGATGTGTTCACATTGAAACCGCCCATTTTTACGATGAGGCCGGCTGTTCCTGAATAATATCTCAATTGTTTCTGACTGCCATTTGATAAAGGAATGTTTAACAGACCGGGGCCGGCAGAAATGCGGAACCAATCACCAAAAATAAACCCACCTTCAAACTCTAGTGCTGTAGCCTTTTGACCATTATAGCCAACAGGTAATGCTATTGCATTGTCTACTTTCATCTGGTTAAGAGAAGGTTGAGGAAGGCCTCCCATTGTTGCAAAAACACCAATGTAATTGGCTGTTCTTTTTTTCGGATCAAACCTGTATCCTAAAAAAGCGGTTCCTTGTAGAAAAGTAAAATCGGGATTAAATAAATTGCCAATGCTCGTGCCGCCCTGAAAAGCATAGTTGGCACCAAATCTTAAATTGGCTCTCGGGGTTACTTTTTTAGTCTGAGCGAACGACGAAGAGAAAAAAACAAACAAGGCAATGGTTGTAAAGAATGCTGTGCGTTTAAACATCTGCATAGGTTTTATTTTGGGCAAAAATAGTAGAAATACACAGACAAATATTTCAATTGATAAACGAGGGTATATTTTTTTTGATGTGCTAAAAACATGGAATTAGAAGAAGTTTCAATAGTTGATTTAAACAAATGAGGTAATTTTAAACACGATTGTGAAAGTAAATATTTAGAAAACATTCAAAACCTGAGACTTATGACCTATCGGCTATTTATATCCTTTCTGCTGCTGAGCCATGTTGCCATTTCACAAAAAACAGAACTAAGCATGCAACAAATGCTGAAAGGCGCACCTCATAAATTGACGGTTCCATTACCGGAATTTGTGCAATGGACAGCAGATAACCAAGTGGTGCTTTCAAAAGACGGAAACCTGTTTGTAACAGACCCCGTTAGCGGCATTGAAAAACCTTATGTTTCAAATACCCCAAAAAATAAAACAGTCAGGTTGATACAAACTTTGAATAACGACCTGTTCTATCTTTCAGAAAACGGAAAAGACCAGCTGACATACAGCCCTGATATTCCTGAGCAAAATGCAACACTTTCTCCTGACGGCAACCTCGTGGCATTTACCAGAAACATGAATTTGTTTTCGATCAATTTGAATACAGGCAAGGAAACGCAACTAACTTTTGATGGCGGAAATGGTATTTTAAATGGTTATGCAAGCTGGGTTTATTATGAAGAAATCCTTGGAAGAAGCTCCAATTATAAATCTTTCTGGTGGAGTCCCGACAGCAAAAACATCGCGTTCATGCGCATGGATGAAAACAAAGTGCCTTTCTTTCCGATCGTAAGCGAAGAAGGTGTTCATGGTTATACAGAAGAAACCCGTTACCCCAAGGCCGGCGACCCGAATCCGGAAGTGCGTATTGGTATTATCGCACAAGAAGGAGGAAAAGTACAATGGGCCGACTTCGATGAGAAATCCGATCAGTATTTTGGGATGCCTTACTGGAAACCAGATGGATCTGCCTTATGGGTACAATGGATGCCTCGTTCTCAGAACCAATTAATTCTTTATGAAATCTCTCTCGCCCAAGGAAGTAAAAAGGAAATTTTCAAAGAAGAACAATCAACATGGATTGACCTTGATGACCAGGGTGAACGAATTCGTTTTTTAAATAATGGCAAACAATTCATATACAAGAGTGATGCTTCCGGCTGGAACCACCTTTATCTGCACGACATCAGCGGTAAGCGGATCAGCGCCATCACTTCAGGAAATTTTACAGTAACGGAAATTCTGAGAGTTGATGAAAAAAAGAAGCAAGTATATTTTATCTGCAGAAAAGACAACAGTGCCTGTTTTGATCTTTATCGGATTGGCATCAACGGATCAGGTTTGAAAAGAATGACTTTCGGGCAATACAACCACCGGATTATAGAATTGTCGCCCGACGGGAAATACTTTATTACGCAATATTCGAATACACAAACCCCGGACGTTTTGGCGTTGGCAGATGCAAACGGAAAAATTATCAAAGTACTAGCGTCGGCAAAAGGTTCCGACTTTGAAACTACAAGACTGGCAAAAACAGAAATCATCCGCATCAAAAGTGATGATGGCAAATATGACCTTCCTGTTCGGATCACCTGGCCACTCAATTATAATCCCTCTACAAAATACCCTCTGCTCATCAATATATACGGCGGCCCAAATGCCGGTACCGTTTATGATGGATGGCAGTTGAATATGCAGCAGCAATGGTGGGCAAAAGAAGGAATGATACAAGTGGCGATGGATCACAGGGCAAGCGGACATTTTGGGAAAGAAGGGATGAATTACCTGCATAAAAATCTGGGATATTGGGAGATGAAAGACTGGAGCACCATTGTTCGTTGGTTGATTGCAAATGCAGGTGTGGACCCCGAAAGAGTTGGTATCACCGGTTTCAGCTATGGCGGTTATATGACCTGTTATGCGCTTACTTATGGTTCAGATGTTTTTACACACGGAATGGCAGGGGGCAGTGTAACAGACTGGCAATTATATGATAGTCATTATACTGAAAGATATATGGACACGCCTGAAGAAAACCCGGAAGGATATAAAAGCGCTTCAGTTTTAACCCATGTAAGTAAATACAAAGGAGCATTGAGAATATATCATGGTACGATGGACGACAATGTGCACATACAAAACAGCTTGCAGCTGGTGAAAGCTTTGCAGGAGCAAAAAAAGCGCTTTGAATTCATGCCTTATCCCGGAGGAAGACATGGG
>JBIIPV010000101.1:0-4962 GCA_044342435.1 Lacibacter sp.
CGAGCAATATTCTGCTTGCTTCACAACTGGAAGAGAAAACGTTCCGTGCCGCCCATGATACAATTCGTGTTTCTGAAATCCTGTTAAAGATTTCAGGTGATTATGTACGTCGTTTTCCGGAAAGAACGATGAACATCCAAATTGAAGAAGGATTAACGATGCAGGGTGATGTTGTATTGGTAGAAATGGTTTTCAGCAATTTAATAGAAAATGCCCTTAAATACAGTCCTCGTGATAAGGCCGTTGGGGTTAAGTTGAAAAAAGAAGCCGGACATATTCTTATCATGATTTCTGACGAAGGAACAGGCATACCGGATTCTGAGAAAGAAAAAATATTTGAAAAGTTTTACCGCATGGGGAATGAAGATACAAGAAGAGCAAAGGGAACAGGACTTGGGCTTTATTTAGCCAGAAAAATTGCAGCAGCCCATCACGGAACAATCAAGGTGAAAGATAATTCTCCTTCCGGAAGTATTTTTACAGTTCAATTCTGAATGCATGCAACAGCGGCAATCACATATATTACTTGCAGAAGATGAAGAACATCTTCAGGAAGCCCTTAAACTCAACCTGGAGTTGGAGGGTTATGAGGTAACAGCAGTAGGTGATGGGCTTGCAGTTCTCAAAGAAGTGGAGTTGCAGCATTTCGATTTAATTATCATGGACATCATGATGCCCGAGCTCGATGGCATCAGCACTATACAGGCAATCCGGTTACATCACAGAGAGATTCCTATATTGATTTTAAGCGCAAAGAATGCGTCTGCAGACAGGGTAAGTGGTCTTAAAACAGGAGCGGATGACTATCTGACCAAACCATTTAATTTGGAAGAGCTGTTGTTAAGAGTAGAAAAATTGATTCGAAGAAATCAGCAAATACAGGATATACGAACGCCCTCTGATATGTATTCGTTTGGTAACAACCGAATTGATTTCAAAGCACAAACAGCATTAAACTACCGGGGAGAAAAAATTGATTTGAGTAAAAAAGAAGTCATGTTGCTTCAGCTACTGACCGAACATGCAAATCAGGTAGTAACCAGAGAAAAAATTTTAAGAGTCGTGTGGGGATACCAGGTTTATCCGACCACTCGCACCATTGATAATTTCATTCTTAATTTCAGAAAGTATTTCGAGCCGGATAGCCGCCATCCGCTTTATTTTCATTCAATCAGAGGAGCGGGCTATCGCTTTGTACCGGAACAAACAAATACCTGACTCTACAGATCGCCCAATTGAGGACGGATGATTATATCTTCCACACAAGCCTGTGGAGAAAGACAAGATGCAGCATAAATCATTTGTGCGATGTCTTCTGCTTCCATGATTCGTCGGCCACTGTTATCAAAATCTCCCCATGAATCAGTTAATACTGCACCTGGAAATACCGTGGTTACTTTAATTAAAAAAGGCTTCAGTTCCTCTCTTAAATTTTTACTGAAACCATTCAATGCGTATTTGCTGATGCTATAAGCGCCTCCGTTGGCATAGGCTTTTAGTGCTGCGATGGAGCACATATTAAAAATATGACCACGTGAGCCATCTGCATCACTTTGTTGCATCATTGCCGGAATGACTTTACGCGTAAGATGATATGCTGCATATAAATTGAGAGCAAGCATTTGTTCGAGAGCTCCTTCAGGCTCATTGTAAACACTTCCCGGAACAAAAGTGCCTGCATTATTAACGAGAATATCAATCGGTGTTCCAAGTGATAAAACCCATTCGCCAAATTTTTCTATACCTTCTTTCTGACTCAGGTCTTCTGCTTTCCACAACACGTTCACAGAAGGGAAGGCAGAAGCTATTTCTTCTGCTGTTGCTTTTAGTTTTTGCTCAGTCCGTGCACATAGACGAAGATGGTAACCTTTTGATGCGTAAAGATGAGCCAACGCTTTTCCCATTCCTCTGGATGCGCCGGTGATGATGACGTGTTTACCTGCTGAGATGTTTTCTTGTTGCATAGAAATAGATTAATGGTAGATGAAGTATTATTTTTTTCCGGCCTTGAATCGTGCGATCGCCTCTTTTGTAAAATCAGATAAAACCAGCTTACCACTAATAGCCGCTCTTTCACTTAACAACTCATTCCAGTTTTCGGTTCCTTTCCAGAAAATATTTTTTAAAGCCGCCATTGCATCAGGACTATAAGAGGCAAGTCTTACACACAGTGTATTGATTGCCTCATCAAGAGTTGCTTCATCGGGATGTACTTCGGCAAACAGCCCCTTTTCTCTTGCCCATTCCGCGTTGCGCCAGTTAGACGCATCAATACACAGCTGCATAAACGCCGCATTTCCAATGCGTCTTTCAACAACAGGTCCGATTACAAAAGCACCAATGCCAATGGCAAGTTCACTTAGTTTAATGGATGATTTTTCAGTGGCCATCGCATAATCACAGGCTGCAGCAAGGCCCACGCCTCCTCCGACACATTTGTTGTGTATGCGCCCAATAATCAGTTTCGGACTTTGCCTTAAAGCGTTGATGACATTTGCAAACCCATTGAAAAAAGCAAATCCATCAGTTTCATTTTGCAGTTCGGTTAATTCTTTAAATGAAGCTCCTGCGCAAAATGCCTGATTTCCGGCGGAGCGAAGTATGATAATCCGTACATCGTCATTATTTCCGGCTGCTTTTATTTCATCAGATAGTGCAGCAAGCATCGAAGACGGAAATGAATTGCCTTGTTCATGGTGAAATTCTATTTGGAGAATGCCGTTTTCATGTGAGGTTTTGATATAACCACCTTCGAAGGAATAATTCATCATAAGGGAAAATTTTCTTGAGCAACTGGCTACAAATGTAACCTGAAACAAGTGCATAAAAAATCCCCTCGTTGTGAGGGGATCAATTTGAAAAAAAATTAAAAGGAATAATTATCCGAGAGCAGCTCTTTTGAAGGCCAGTACTTTTAAATCTCCGGCACTTTTCAGGTAATCGCCTACACTCTTCGATCCATCTTTCACAAAAGCCTGTGCAAGAAGAGTTTGTTCTTTGAAGAATGCATTCATTTTGCCTTCTGCAATTTTTGCAATCATCTCTTCCGGCTTTCCTGCCATTTTGGGATCCTGTTTCATGAGTTCAATGATGATGTCTCTTTCGCGGGCAACTACATCTGCAGGCACACTTTCAGCATCCACCGCCACAGGGTTCATCGCTGCAATTTGCATAGCGATGTCTTTTCCTGTTTCTGCTGCTTCTTTGTCTAACCCAACGAGAACACCCATGCGGTAAGCCCCGTGAATATAAGAAGCTACATAAGGAGCTTCGATGCGTTCAAATTTAGATACTCCGATTTTTTCGCCTATTGAGGCAAGTTTGTCGTTAATGAGGTCAGATACTTTTGCACCGTTGATTGTTACTTCATTCAGTTCTTCAGCTGATTTGACGTTGTTTTCAACTGCTGCATTTGCAATTGACTGGGCAAAGGCAACGAAGTCGGTATTTTTGGAAACGAAATCTGTTTCACAGCTGATACATACAATGAAACCTGTTTTGTTGTCGGCGCTTGTTTGTGCAATCACCACACCTTCTTTTGCTTCACGATCGCTGCGCTTAGCGGCAACTTTCTGTCCTTGCTTACGCAGCCAGTCGATTGCTGCTTCGAAATCTCCGTTTGTTTCAGTGAGGGCTTTGCGGCAGTCCATCATCCCTGCGCCAGTTGCCTGACGAAGTTTGTTGATGTCCTGTGCACTTATGGTTACTGTAGACATAAATAGTTTAATTAATAATGATCAATAAAGAAATAAACTCCGGGATGAAGATTATCTGGAAGCAGGTCTTCTCTGTCCACCTCCACCGCCAGTTGTACGACGTTTGGGGCCGCCACCACCGCCTCCGGGGCCACGTCCGCCACCACGGCGTTCACCTTTTTCGCGTCCTTCTTCTGCACCTACATCAAAGCGAGGTCCTTTATCAACTACTTCTTCTGCTTCATCTTCTTCTGATTTTTCTGCCTGGCGTTCAGCAAGACCTTCAGCAATTGCAGCTGTGATGTATTGAGTAATGATCGCGATTGATTTTGTCGCATCGTCGTTTCCGGGAATGAAGTAATCCACTTTGTTTGGATCACAGTTGGTATCAACCACACCGAAAGTAGTTACACCGAGGCGTTTTGCTTCTGCAAGAGCGATGTGCTCATGTCCGATATCAACCAGGAAGAGTGCAGCCGGAAGGCGACCCATATTGGCAATACCACCCAATACTTTCTCCATTTTATCCTTGTCACGTGTCAGTTGCAGTCTTTCCTTTTTAGTGATGCTGTCGAAGCTTCCGTCATTCAGCATTTTTTCGATGCTCTGCATTTTCTTCACGCTCTTACGCACTGTGTTGAAGTTGGTAAGCATTCCACCAAGCCAGCGATCAGTTACATAAGGCATGTTGACTCTTTGAGCAGATTCGGTTACTATTTCTTTTGCCTGCTTTTTGGTAGCAACAAAGAGGATTTTTTTACCGCTTTTTGCCATTTGTTTCATGATGGCAGCAGTTTCCTGAAGACCTTCAACAGTTTTATTGAGGTCTATGATGTGAATTCCTTTTTTCTCAGCAAAAATGTAAGGTAACATTTTAGGATTCCACTTCTTTTTAAGATGACCGAAGTGAACACCTGCTTCAAGAAGCTGCTGCTGTAACGAAGTATTATTTTCCATTTTAATTGTATGATCTGTTGATAAATAAAATACCGCTGTTCCCGGAGATTAACGTTTAGAGAACTGATAGCTTCTGCGAGCTTTCTTCTTACCAAATTTCTTGCGTTCTACACCGCGTGGATCGCGTTTCAGCAAACCGGCAGCTTTTAGAGCAGGACGCAGATCCGGGTTAACTTCAAGAAGTGCACGTGCAACACCGAGCTTAGCTGCTTCGGCCTGGCCTTTGATTCCTCCGCCGTTGGCAGTGATCTTGATGTCAAACTTGTCGATTCCTTCTACTGCTTTCAAAGGAGCTTCGACTTGATTTTGT
>JBIIPV010000102.1:0-4954 GCA_044342435.1 Lacibacter sp.
TGTGATCATTTTCGAAAGGATTAAAGAAGAACTAAACAAAGGAAAAAATTATCAGACAGCTGTTAGCGATGGATACAAGCGATCCATGGCACCTGTACTCGATGCGCACATCACTACCCTGCTTACTGCAATTATCCTTTATTATTTCGGACTGGGGCCTGTTCTTGGTTTTGCAACAACACAAATAATTGGAATTTTGCTGAGCTTATTCTGTGGCATTCTCGTATCAAGACTCTTTACTGATTTCTGGACGAATAAGAAGCGTCATTTCGAATATTTTACAGGTATTTCCCGCCGCATCTTCAAACATTCTGCTTTCAAATTCATTGAATACAGAAAAGTTGCATATGGTATTTCAGTGGTCGTTTTAATCCTTGGAGTAGCTGCTGTTTTTAACGGATTCGACTACGGAGTGGAATTCAAAGGAGGTAGAAGTTATACCGTTGCCTTTGATCAGGAAATGAAAAACGATGAAGTAAGAACAGAACTTCAAAAAATACTGGGAGGAAATCCTGTGATTAAAACAGTTGGTACTTCCAAACAACTAAATATCACAACAGATTACCTGATTGAAAAAACAGGTGCAACAATTGACTCACAAGTTCAGGCAAAATTATTTGAAGGATTGCAGAAATTTCTTCCAGCCGGAACTTCTGCACAGGAATTTGATACCAGGTACAAAAAAAGTTCTCAAACTGTATTGCCAACAATCTCTGATGATTTAAAAAGAGGGTCAGTATGGGCAACCATCATATCCCTTATCTTCATCACGTTTTATATTTTCTTACGTTTCCGCGACTGGAGATATTCAGTTGGTACCATTGTTGCGTTATTGCACGACGTGTTAGTAACACTTGCAGTATTCTCCTTCCTCCGCGAAATCGTTCCATTCCCGCTTGAAATTGATCAGCATTTCATTGCTGCGGTACTCACCGTGATCGGTTTCTCAATGAATGATACGGTGATTGTGTTTGACCGTGTGAGGGAATACAGCAGAACAATGTTCGGACAAGATAAGGCCACCATTCTTAATAAGGCGATCAATGACACACTATCCCGTACGATCATGACTTCGCTGACTGTATTCCTTACAATCTTGATCCTCTTTATATTCGGTGGTGAAGTAACACGCGGATTTGCATTTGCAATGTTGATTGGGGTGTTCACAGGAACCTACTCTTCAATCTTCGTGGCAGCACCAATCTTGATTGACTTCGCAAAAGACAAACCACTTGGCGAACAAGAAAAAGATAAAACGCTTGCTAAAGCAAGACATACAATCGGATAAAAAATAAATCCATAAAATAAAAACCCGCTTCTTGAGGCGGGTTTTTTATTGATAATATTCAAAGCAAAGCAGGCTATACAGCGAAACTCGTTCCGCAACCACAGGTTTTTGAAGCATTGGGATTAACAAAAGAAAAGCCCCGGTTATTCAAACCATTTTCCCAATGAACTTCCATGCCATTCAGGTAGATGCCTTGTGCCGGATTCATGATACAGGGAAGACCATCCACTTCAAAATAAAGATCTCCTTCTTGTTGGGTTTCAAACTCAAGCACATAAGACAACCCGGAACAACCTCCCCCCTTTGCACCTACACGTAAAAAAGAGCCGGAAGGTTGAGAAGCCCATAACCGCTTTAATTCATCCAAAGCGGAGGGTGTAAATTGAACTGGCAGTGTTTCTATTGTTTCCATAACAAAAGCAAAATTACAAACAATAGGGAATGCAACATGACAAAAGAATAAAAGCATCCTCCAAAGGCCTATTTTTGTATTTTCATTGACATGTTAAACGCATCATACCTGAAATTTTATTTTGCAAATATTTTTAACGACCCTTACGCTGAATTGTACATTGCTGCCATCGCAGCACTTGTCTTTTTTTTGATTCTGGGCATTTACCTGAGAATTCAGGGACGTAAAGAATTGATGCAAGACGCTGCCAGAAATGCAACACATGATCCCTTAAACACAATTCCAGAAATGAGCAATAACCCTTCTCCCAGTCAGGACTTAAATGAAACATTTATCAGTAGAAATCCGGAAATGCGTCGTTTGCAATTGCAGGCTTACGAAAGAATGATCATCCTTTGTGAGCGACTTTCTTTTCAAGCTCTTCTATCACGTTTACAATCCAATAACCTGAGTGCAAAAGAACTGAAGCAAGTGCTGATTCAGACCATACAATCAGAATTTGAATACAATACCAGTCAGCAGCTCTATGTTTCTGCTCAAGCATGGGATGCAATCAAAAATCTGAAAGAACAGCAGATATTCATCATCAATCAACTTTCAGAAAATCTGGGTGATGCATCACACGGAAGTGAATTAGCTGCAAGAATTGCAGAACTGGTTTCACATGATGAAAACGCGACATTGCACCCGATTGTATCTTCACTCATTAACAAAGAAGCAAAGATGCTGCTTCAGGTATTTTAGAATTCACTCAACGATCATCTTGCCAATATGAACGAAAAAAATATTTATACCGACTCAGGTATAGAAATAAAGAAGATTTACGATGCAGTAAACAGTCCACAGATGCAGGAGCAACCCGGTTCGTTTCCATTTACACGGGGAGTTCAACCGGATATGTACAGAGGGAAGCTCTGGACCATGCGCCAATACGCAGGCTTTTCAACTGCAGAAGAAAGCAATAAAAGATATCACTACCTATTAAGTCAGGGCGTGATGGGGTTAAGTGTTGCATTCGATTTGCCTACACAAATCGGGTACGACAGTGATCATCCCTTGAGTGAAGGAGAAGTAGGAAAAGTAGGTGTTGCCATCGACAGCCTTGAAGATATGCAAACACTCTTTCAGGGAATAAAACTGGAAGATGTGTCCACCTCCATGACCATCAATGCTACCGGTTTTATTCTTTTGTCTTTTTATGTAGCACTTGCCAAACAACAAGGGGCGGATCTGAAAAAAATTTCAGGAACGATTCAGAATGATATTCTCAAAGAGTACGCTGCAAGAGGAACTTATATTTATCCTCCGAAACCAAGTATGCGCATCATCACCGATATCTTCGAATGGTGCAGCAAAGAATTACCAAAATGGAATACCATTTCCATTTCAGGATATCATATTCGGGAAGCAGGCAGTACGGCTGTGCAGGAAATAGCATTTACATTGGCTAACGGCAAGGCATATGTGCAGGCGGCACTGGAAAAAGGACTCGACATCAATGTCTTTGGCAAGCGTCTTTCCTTCTTCTTTAACGCGCACAATAACCTGTTTGAAGAAGTAGCAAAATTCAGGGCCGCGCGAAGGATGTGGGCCCGTATCATGAAAGAAGCAGGAGCAACAGATCCCAAGGCTCAGATGCTGAGGTTTCATACACAAACAGGCGGAAGTACACTGACTGCGCAACAACCACTGAATAACATTACGCGCGTTACCATACAAACCATGGCAGCTGTTTTGGGAGGAACACAATCTCTGCATACAAACGGCTATGACGAAGCACTCAGTTTGCCTACAGAAGAGGCAGCACGTATTGCACTGCGCACGCAACAGATTGCAGCATACGAAAGTGGCATTGCAGAAACGGTGGATCCCCTTGCAGGAAGCTTTTTTGTGGAATCACTCACGAATGAAGTTGAAGAAAAAGCATGGCAATTGATGGACAAAATTGATGCCATGGGAGGCAGCGTATCTGCTATTGAAGAAGGATTCATTCAGGATGAAATTGCAAGAAGCGCCTATGATTACCAACGCCAGATTGAAACCGGGGAAAAAATAATTGTTGGGGTAAATAAATTTCAAATTAATGAATCAAATAAACCCGCAGCTTTCAAAATAGATGACAGCATTCGGGTTGTTCAATCTCAAAAACTGGCTGCACTGCGTGCGAACAGAGATCAGGAAAAAGCGAAGCAATCACTTCTTGAAATTAGCAGAAGGGCCGTTTCCGGAGAAAATCTGATGCCGGTTGTGATCGAGGCCGTTGAAAACCATTGCACGTTGGGAGAAATTGCAGATGAGCTTCGCAATATTTTCGGAGAATACAAAGCGTGAGGAATGGTTGGAAGTTAGCAACACAATTCAACTGTTTCGCAGAAGCGGCCGGATTGTGGGTTAGCTATCCCCCAGCGAAAACAAACCACGGTATTGAGCAAAATAATTTACCATAATATGAAGAGCGGGCATAAATGCGACATCATAATTCTGCTTACAAGCAATGATGAAGATTAGATTTTTATGTTAATCATTTTTTCTTTTTGCTTACTTTTTTGGGCGGCAAAAAGTTATCACCCGTAACAACATTTTTACCGGTTTTAGCCTCCAACTCCTTTCTTGCATTCTTCGCAATGGCTCCTCCACTTTTACCCGCTTTCGCATTCTCATTGACACCTTGGGCATTTTCAACTTCTGCAATTTGTCGAGTAGATAGTTCGGCTAATGCCGTAAAAAGCAGCTCCGCCTCGCTCATATGATCTCTTAGATTTTGAGATTTTAAGGCTTTGATTTGTTTGTGTGCTTTTATGCTTATACCCGTCCACTCCTCGTGAATGATATTGGTTAAGAAGGCAAACTCATTTTGTTTTGTTACGCCATTATCTTTCCAGTAATCGGTTAATTTATTCCTTGTTTCCTGGCCTGTCATCCGTTGCTGAATCCATTTTTCGCTACGTCCCATCTTTTGCCAATTTTCTCTTGCCCGATCCATACTTATACTTGGATCCTGTATTTCCTGCAATCGCTCGTACCCCACTTTGGCGAGCCATTGTTTGAAGGGTTCTGCCTTAGAAGATGGGATGGATTGGATGATCCTGAAAATTTGTTCCACATTGCCTACATCTGTTATCCTCATTTTTCCATCCTCTGCCAGCATTTTCAACTGGTTACAATTTGTAACCGATTCATTTCCCTCTTTCAATAACCTGCTTTTCAATACTTTCCAATAGTTTCTTGATCTGGCAATGTTTGGTTGATTGGTG
>JBIIPV010000103.1:0-4949 GCA_044342435.1 Lacibacter sp.
CCCCTTGTCAGGCTGCCATTGTGGTGGAAGCCGATCCTTTAAATACAGAAGCGGTTTCCTTGTTGAAAGCGATCAATGATCAGCAGTTGTGGCTGGAAGCTTCCCTGGAAAAGAAAAAAGCATACGAATACGGAACAGGTTGTTTACAGAAGTTTGGGGTAACAACCATCAAGCCTGCTCATACCACGTCTGTTCTTTATGCCGCGGGAGAGGATACAAACGGAAATGTATTTCAGCAATGGGAGTCCTTACCCGCAATCACATTATCAGAGGATGAGTTGTTTTCAACCACTGACTTCATGCGCGATTTTTTTACGTATGAATGGACAGATGAAGTTCCGAAGATTGATGAAGAGATTGTTTTTGTGGCGAACTACAAAGCATTGCAGCAGGATGGACTGTCTGATTTATTACAATCAAAAAAAGTATGGGCATCCGGGTCAAAAACCTGGAAGGAGTTAGCGCGCAGAGGCATTTGGGTGCAGGGGAGTGCAGATGGACTTGGTTTTGAAACATTGTCGTCAGTATGGCAAATGCCTTTATATGAATATGATTTTTCTTCAGTCGTTATTTTAACACATAAAGAAGCAGCTGAAAGATGGGTTCAAAAAGGATATAGTGCGGTTTCTAATTATCAATTAATGGCACAGGAGAATGCAGTTGTGGCTGACCGTATAGCAAAAGCCAAAGCGATTTTCTGGACCAGCTTCTCACAATATCAAAACTACCGTCACCGTATAAACGATGATGTCGTTCATCTTTGTCCCGGTGGCGAAACGGCGTCACTATTAAAAAAAACCGGTCTTGTTCCGGTCATTTTTCCAACCATTCAATCATTTCTCACATGGCGCAAGCGCAATACCCATTCAATCAGCGTCGCTTGAGATCGGGAGAAGCGATTCGTGAGTTGACGGCCGATGTAAGGTTGTCGGCTAAGCAATTCATTCAGCCATTGTTTGTGGAAGAAGGAATTAAAATTCCAAGAAATGTGGAAGGGCTGACAGGTGTTCAGGTTGATTCTATTGATACAGTGATAAAAACAATTGAGCGTGATCTTCGTTCCGGCGTGTCAAAGTTTTTGATATTTCCGGTGCCTGTTAGCAGAGCTGCTGAAAATTTTGACTTCTCTTTTGCGATTCGCGTATTCGAGACGATTCGTTCAGTTTTCAAAAATAAAGTGTGGTTGGCAGCTGATTTATGTTTATGTAGTTACACGACGCATGGCCATTGTGGAATATTGAACGAAGAAGGAACAAAATTGTTGAATGATTCAACAGTTCATGTATTGTCGGATTACGCGCTCGCGTTGGCGAAGGTGGGAGCCGATTGTATTGCACCCAGTGATATGATGGATGGGAGAATCGCAGCAATTCGGAAGAAGTTGGATGAGCATGGGTATGATGATCGTAGCATTATGAGTTATGCTGCCAAATTCAGTTCCCAGTTTTATGGGCCGTTTAGAGATGCCTGTCACTCTTCTCCGGAAGGAGCAGCTTTGAAAGACAGAAAAACGTATCAGATATCACCTTCAAATATGAATGATGCGATAGCCAGTGCGCTTCGTGATGAAGAAGAAGGAGCAGATATATTGATGGTGAAGCCGGCAGCTTTGTACACAGATGTGATTGCATCATTACGTCAAAGAACGAATAAGCCGCTGGCGGCCTATCATGTAAGTGGAGAATATGCAGCCATTGAGTTATTGGCGGAGAAGGGATTATTAAAAAGAGAGGCGGCGCATCTTGAAGTATGGACGGCTCTCGTACGGAGTGGGGCAAACAGCATCATCAGTTATGCTGCACGATATGCGGATGAATGGATCAAAGAAATGAGGTATTGATGAAAAATAAACTTAAAATTTAAAACTAATACTCATAACCCACAACTGCTAACTCATAACTCATAACCCAAAACTCCTAACAACCAAACATGATAAGAGTTCTATTGTTCATATTCTTACTCCCACTAATAAGCGTCCAAGCCCAGCAAAGGCCGGTGGAAGGAATATGGACAACTGTGAACGTACCGGTGAATTTAAGTTCCCGTTGGCAGATACACAATGATGCAAGTTTACGTACACTCAGTTGGGGACCAGCTCTGCAACAATATCTTTATCGTCCTGGGATTCGTTATTTTATAAAGCCAACTTTTTCCGTTTCTGCAGGTACGGCTTTCTTTTTTACCCGTACATCTTTTAATAAATTAAATGATGAGTTTGGCTATGAGTTTCGTACTTGGCAGGAACTGCTGAAAAAAATTGAGGGGAAACATGAAACAGAATTTCAACTTCGGTTTAGATCTGAGCAGCGTTTTTTCAGACCAACTGATCTTAATCCAGAATCCAGAACTGCGCATCGTTTTCGACTACGCGGCACCGTTATAAAAAAAATAAATAAACAATGGAGTGCGCAGGTATCGGATGAATATTTTCGTCAAATCAATGAGGGATTATTTGAATTTGATCAAAACCGAATCATCATAACCGGTATCAGACATTTGAAGCATGATTCTCAATTGCAATTGGGGTACATGTGGTTGCGATGGCCCAATTCTTCTCAACATATTATCAGTATTGGCTATCAAAAGAAATTTAAGCTATATGGAAACAAACACTAAAGCAGATAAAAATCGTTTGTACCCCGTATTTCTCAAACTAGAGAATTTACGTGTATTGCTGGTGGGTGCCGGAAATGTGGGGTTGGAAAAACTAGAATCGTTATTAGGCAATTCTCCATCTGCAGCCATTACTGTTGTGGCTCCATTCATCAAGGAGGAAGTACGTGCCTTATTAGCAGAACATCCTAACTGTCGAATTTTGGAACGTGCTTTTGAGATGAAGGATTTAGAAGAGAAGGACCTCGTTGTGATGTCAACCGATAATCCTGCATTACATAAAGAGATACGATCTGTTTGCAGAGAGCGACAAATACTTGTCAATGTAGCAGATACACCTGATCTCTGTGATTTCTATTTGGGAAGTATAGTACAAAAAGGGAGTTTGAAAATTGCAATTTCCACGAATGGTAAATCACCGACAGCTGCGAAAAGAATCAAGCAGGTATTGAATGAGTCATTGCCTGATGAAATAGATGAAGTACTGGAGAACCTGAATCAATTTAGAAACACGATCAAGGGAGATTTTCAGGAGAAGGTAAAGCGTATGAATGAAATCACCCGACCGTTCGTGGAAAATGAAGTAGTTCGAACTGAACGCAAATGGAAAAAGATTGCGACCTATTTCCTTGCTGCATTTGCGTTTATGCTCATCGGACACTTTATTTTCTCTTACATTCCTTTTAAGCAGATCGGGACTGATGCACTTACATGGTTGAATACCCTTGACAGAAGTTTGATCTGGGTAGTGCTGGCAGGATTTCTTGCACAAATGGTGGATGGGGCATTGGGTATGGGGTATGGTGTTACGAGTACATCAGTGATGTTATCAACGGGTTTATCACCTGCAGCAATCAGTGCGAGTATTCATACGTCGGAAGTTTTCTCCAGCGCAGTATCAGGATATAGTCATTATAAATTTGGAAACGTCAATAAAAAACTTTTCAAAGCATTGGTGATACCGGGTGTGATTGGTGCAGCGGTAGGTGCATTTTTTCTCGTGTTAATGGGAGATGAGTACAGCAATTGGTTGCGACCTGCGATTGCTGTTTATACATTGTTTCTTGGGGTTAAATTTATCATCAATGCGTTTCGCGAGTTAAAGCCTCAAAAAAAATTCAAGCATTACCGGGTACTGGCGGCTTTTGGCGGGTTCTTTGATTCTTTCGGAGGAGGAGGGTGGGGGCCCATTGTTACCTCTACTCTGATCAATAATGGAAGAAGTCATAAATATGTTGTTGGTTCGGTGAGTCTAACTGAGTTTTTCATCACCCTCGCGAGTGCGTTTACTTTTTTCACCATGATCGGAGTCACTCATTGGCAGATGATTGTTGCCCTGATGTTGGGGAGTTTTGTTGCTGCGCCATTTGCTGCGAAGCTAGCGGGCAGATTGCCGCGTAAGACTGCATATTTGTTATTGGGTATTCTTGTTATCATTTGGAGTGTGCGGATTCTGATTAAGATATTGTAAAGGTTATTGGTTGTTAGTTATTGGTTTTTGGATAAGATGAGACGATAGCTTACATCATATATCTTGCCTACGGCACTTTGATAGCTTCTATACTTTTCTTTACAAATATTTTGCCCCTACGGGGCTGCAATAACTCAACTGCCGGTATTTTATCCTCATCTGACCGCCGTATTTCGTGTCTCCACGAATCACTTTTTTCAAATTATAAATGTTGAAATATTATTTCTAATTCAGGTATTAATGATGTCCAATGCTTGCAAGTGTGATAAATCATCTATTGCCCCATAGGGGCAATAGATTGGTATTCAAGGGTATTAAGAGTAATAAAAGTGCCGTAGGCACGAGATATTATATCATTGGTATTTGTTTTCACCATCATTTTGCCTTGGTTTGTACCCTCACGAACCACGATTAAATATTTTATTTAAAAAAAAGTCTACTAAAATAGTAGGGATATAAAATATCGCCCTTATATTTGCACCCGTAAAGATCTTTGGAGGATTATTTGTTGGGTTTCTACATTCTGGAATACCAATTTGCATTCTATATCTTACTTTATACTGGATTGTTTCTGCAGAACGATTTGTATAAAGTTTTTTTAGAAATACAAAGTCTATAAAAATAGTAGACAAAAATTCTTCTCGATTATTTGCTTATCATTTTAAATTAAACCGACATGCAAAAAAATAGTTTTATTTTATCGGCATTATTTTTGCTGGTACTCAATGCCGGTGCGCAGACAACCATCGAAGGCACCCTGAAAGACGACAGTGGAAAACCCCTTTCCGGCGCCGTGGTAAAAGTTAAAGGCACCAATACCTCCGTTGTTTCTGATGTTCAGGGGCAATTTAAACTCAATATCGGC
>JBIIPV010000104.1:0-4940 GCA_044342435.1 Lacibacter sp.
GTGATACCGGAACTGGAATCTTTACAAAAGTTGCATGATATTATTTTATCCAGCGCCTTTGCATATAGCAATGTGAAACCGGTCAATTATCTCCAGCAAATTCTTTCTTCAAAAGATTCTGCGGCCGCCGATTATTATCAGTATGCAAACCTGATCAAACCGGGTGTTTCAAGAAACCAGAATCGGGAGGCTTATAATGCCTATGCACGTTCTTTGAATTATGTCGCCAATTACCTGGATGCAAGAGCGAGAATGAATGAACTTTATAATTCAAGTATTATCAATGTACTGATCAATCCGGTAGAATACGACATGCTGGGTTGGGGATTGAATTCATTTCCGGTATTTAACGGCCGCGCCATGGATGTTCAGTCGCGGCTCATTCAGGATCTTGGCGGCCAGTCGGCCAACAACATCCCGGCCCGGTTTTATACACCATTGCAACTCAGGCAGGCGAATGCAACACCGCTGCTTGTTGCGGACATGATTTGGCGGAACATACAAATTAACAATCCGGTGAGCAATTACAGATCTTATAACAGGAGTAAGCAGATAGAATTCGGGAAGGATTCTGCCAACCGGCCTATATATAAAACCATCAATGCTACAGTAAATATTGAAGAGAGGCGTCTTGAGGCAACAGGAACATTACACCTTTTAATCAACGACATTGCCTCCCGGAATCAAATTGTTTGGGATCAAATTCCTGCCAACTATACCAACTCGGCAGAGGTAGCTACTTATACAGGAGACAGGAGGGCGTTGACTAATCAGGACTGGACGCTGATCAACAACAGCAGAAATCTTTTAACGCCCACAACCGGAGAAGTGATCGCGGCTTTGATGGAAAATATTTATCAGCAACTGCAGAGCCGAATCAGGAGAGCTTCCAACTGGTAATTGCCAACTTTTTATTTTAAAATCTGATAGGCGATAAAACTGAAAAGATAAGCGAGTCCTGACATGTATAAAAGTTGAATGATAGGCCATTTCCAACTATTTGTTTCTCTTTTCACTACAGCCAGCGTACTCATACATTGCATCGCAAGCAAGTAAAACAACATCAGAGAAACACCGGTTGCCAGTGAGTAAACTTTGGTGCCATCTGATCGTTTAGCGGCTGCCATCTTTTCACTTAATGTCTGCATGTTTTCTTCACTCCCCTCAACAGAATAAAGCGTTGCCATTGTTCCTACAAATACCTCTCTGGCTGCAAATGAAGTGATAAGTGCAATGCCAATTTTCCAGTCATATCCCAAGGGTTGAATCACCGGTTCAATAAATTGTCCCATATTCCCTGCAAAGGATGCTTGTAGTAAAGCCGCCTCTTTTTCTGCCGTAAGTTCTGATGTTGCATTTGGATTCAGCAGCATTTCCTGGTCATAGTATTCGGCTGTTTTTTTCATGGATTCGGGAGGGCCATAAGAGCTCAGTGCCCATAAGATCAAGCTGATGATGAGAATCATTTTACCGGCATCTGTGACAAACACTTTTACTTTTTCGAACATCGTGTAAAAAATGTTTTTCCATTGCGGCATTTTATAAACAGGTAATTCCAGCAGAAAAAAACTTTTCTCCTGAATCTTAATGAAGCGACGAGCAACCCAGGCTACAGCAAGTGCTATCAAAACACCAAAAAGATAAAGCCCCATCATCACCAGTCCCTGCAAACTCAGAAACCCGAATACAGATTCATTGGGAATAACCAGTGCGATCAGAATAGTATAAACCGGTAATCTCGCGCTGCAACTCATCAGAGGAGTTATCAGAATAGTCAGCAGTCTCTCTTTTTGATTTTCGATGTTTCTGACACTCATGATTGCCGGAACGGCACAGGCAAACCCACTGATCATCGGCATAACGCTTTTTCCATTGAGCCCCACTTTTCGCATGAGTTTGTCCGTTAAGAAACTGATACGTGCCATGTAGCCGGTTTCTTCCAGAATGCCGATGAGTGCAAACAGAATCATGATCTGTGGAATAAATACAAATATGCCACTTAGTCCGGGCAGAATTCCATTGATAAACAGGTCTGCATACCAGGTAGAAGGAAGCAGTGTGCTGATGTAGTTTTCGGTTCGTGCAAAGAATTCTTCAATGGCATTCATCGGGTATTCAGCGAGCCAGAAAATACTCTGAAAAAGAACAAACAGTGTGAACAGCAGAAAAAGATAGCCCAAAATCGGATGAAGCAGGATGCGGTCAGCTTTATTTTCTTCATTGAATCTATCCGATTCGTTTTTCTCTTGAACGCATTTAGTGATAATTTGATCGATGAGTTTGTAGCGATGTAATATTTCTTCGCCTTGCAATCTTTCTGCGGGCAGAGAAACTTTCTTTTGTAAATCAATAAATGATTCTTGTCTCTCTGAGTCATTGAATAGTGTATTGCTTTGCATCAGCAAATGCAATGCGCCATAATCACTTATGCCGGGCACTATATTTCTTATATCTTCTGTAAATGGGATATATTCAGCAGGAAACTGATGAAATGCTTTTTCATTGACCAATCCGGATGAAACATGCTCCGATATGATTTTCTTAAGGGATTGGATGCCTTTATTTGTTCGGGGGTTGACTGATACAACAGGAATGCCTAATTCAATCTCAAGTTGCCGGTCATCTATTTGTTTTCCCTGCCTGGCGGTGATATCAAGCATCGTTAAAACCAAAATAACTTTTTTCTTCAGGTCAATCAGTTGTGTGGCATAGAGCAGGTTTCTTTTCAGATTTCCGGCATCAGCAACGATGATCGTCAGATCGGGTTTGATCTCATCATCCAGCCCCATCATCACTCTGTAACTGATCCATTCGTCTTTTCTTCTGGGGTATAAGCTGTAGCTGCCTGGGAGATCCACTATCTGCACTTCTTTATTTTCATCCAGCACCATCCGGCCTGTCTTCTTATCAACTGTAACGCCCGGAAAATTTCCAACCTTTTGATTGAGCCCTGTTAATGCATTGAAGAGAGACGATTTCCCACTATTGGGATTGCCAACCAGTACTATTTCCTTCAGATGATTCATGTGGGACGGCAAAATTACCTCCAAAACCCCTTGCTCATTTACGAAGATGGAAATTTGATTTTATTGGATATACAATCTGTTCATTGAAACCTGTCTGTAATTAACTTTGTTCAACAATCTTTCTTTATGCCGCAGGTGAGCAGCCGGTTGTCTGGCGTCATGCTATTTGCCTTTATATACGTATCCTCTTTTGCCCAAAAAAAAGGAAAAGAAGATCAACTGACTCTGCAATTACTGGAAAAACATGTGAGTATCCTTGCTGATGACAACATGGAGGGCAGAAGGGTAGGTACGTATGGAGCTGATCTTGCTTGTAACTACATCGTAGCGCGTTTTCAGGAATACGGACTTGCGCCTGGTTTAGCAGATCAGAAATGGCTTCAGCCTTTTACCATTTACGAAGGCAAGCAGGCGGATTCTGCTACTTTCCTGAATGTGGACGGAGAATATTTGCAGCTGGGCAAGGATTTTTTTCCGTTGCCGTGGAGTACAAACGGTTCTGTTCAGGCTTTCGCGTCTCCCTCCCTTTTTGAAAGCTGGTCGCCCTGGATTATTGATTTGATGAAGTTAACAGAGGGCAATGAGCAGAATCCTCATTTTGATATCAAAGAAGCCATTCGGCAAAAAGAAAAGCAGGCAGTTGGCAAAGGAGCAACAGCATTATTATTTTACAACAACCACCTGCTTTCTTCACCGATCACATTCAACCACACCGATACTTCAGGAAAATCATCCGTGCCGATTTTAATTCTGAATCAGAAACATTCTGATATGATCACTGCCAATATGATCAATTACTTGGATATTCATTTAAAAGTACATGTGGTTGATCAAGTTAGAAAGGCAGCGAATGTGGCAGGATATATTGACAATGGTGCCGTTACAACGGTGGTGATCGGGGCACACTACGATCATCTTGGATACGGAGAGGATAAGAATTCAAGGTATTCGGGAGAACCGATGGTACACAATGGTGCGGATGACAATGCAAGTGGTACTGCAGCACTGATAGAATTGGCGCGGCTTCTGAAGAAAAGCGAAAACAAGCAGTTTAATTATTTGTTTGTGGCATTCAGTGCGGAGGAGCTCGGTCTTTATGGTTCGAAGTATTTCACGGAAAACCTATCCGTGCCATCATCGTCGATCAATTATATGATCAATCTGGATATGATTGGCCGGTTGAATGATTCAACGCGCACGTTAACGATCGGAGGTGTTGGTACTTCTCCCTCCTGGGGAAAGCTGATTTTTTCGGAGAAGAAATTGCCATTTCAGATTAAAGTGGACAGCAGCGGTGCAGGCCCTAGTGATCATACATCTTTCTATCGCAAAGGGAT
The DNA here is from genome assembly GCA_044342435.1 of Lacibacter sp. GTDB lineage: Bacteria > Bacteroidota > Bacteroidia > Chitinophagales > Chitinophagaceae > Lacibacter. The sequence continues at coordinate 4,364 of JBIIPV010000104.1, forward strand.
ACCGGTTTTGTTTTTCTTTACCGGGTTACACAGCGATTATCATCATCCGGATGACGATGCCGGAAAAATAAATTACAAGGGGCAGCTTGAAATTGTCAATTATATCTGTCGTCTGATTAGCAGAAGCAACAGTGAAGACAAACTTGTTTTTACCAAAACGCGCGAGCAGTCAACATCTACAGGAGCCAGGTTTAATGTGAGCCTTGGCATCATGCCTGATTATGCTTACCTCGGACCCGGCGTGAAAGCAGATGGCATCAGCGCAGATAAACCTGCTGAAAAAGCAGGCATTCTGGCGGGTGACATCATCATTTCGCTGGATCAAAATGAAATTTCTTCTCTGGAATCTTATATGCAAATTCTGAGTCAATATAAAAAAGGAGACCCCGCGCAGGTAAAAGTCAAAAGAGGAGAAAAAGAATTGATATTCTCAATTGTTTTTTAAATTTATGTGCTCAGGTAGACCGGAATACAGAGAGAACCGCTAACAGCTAACAGACAACCGACAACATGAAACTAAAAATTGACAATGAATTATTGGCGGAAGAATTTTTCGAGGATACATGCCTCCTGGGTA
>JBIIPV010000128.1:0-4422 GCA_044342435.1 Lacibacter sp.
ATTTGTATTGGCTTAAGCATCGTTTATTTTTTGTTACGGGTTATGAGTTACGGGTTACGAGTGTTATAAGTTATGAGTTTCTTTTTTCTCGTAACTCGCAACACGTAACTAGTAACTTACTACTATTAAATTTCTACTTAACCACTCTCTGCCTCATCGCTTCATACAACATCATCCCGGTAGCAACTGACACATTCAACGATTCAAAATTTCGGTACATCGGAATCTGAAACTGCTCGTCACATATTTTCAGTAAAGCAGGATAAATGCCTTTCTCCTCACCTCCCAATACAATCACTGAAGGAATCTTGAAATCACATTCGCTTAATTGTTTCTTTGCCTTCATTTCCGAAGCAAATACGCGAAACCCATTCAAGTGCAGGGTATCAACCGTTTTCATCAGACTTTGTACACGACATACAGCAATCTGCTCCAAAGCACCGGCACTTGTCAATATTGCATCTTCATTCAGGGCACCCACACCTTTGTCGGGAATAATCAAACATTGTACACCACAACACCAGGCCGTACGTGCAATGCCTCCAATATTCCGGATATCGGTGATGCCATCAAGCATCACAAATAATGGCACTTCTCCCCTTTCATTCACCCAATCTATCACATCCTGTAAATCCTGATACCTGATTCTTGATTTTTGTGCTACACAACCTCCGTGATCAGTTACATGAAAATGATTCAACTTTTCAACCGGTACAACATTGATCGGAATTTGACTTGAAGTCGCTTTCAATCGCAATGCAGCAATGGCTTCTCCTTTCAGTCCCTGCTGAACGTATATGCGATCAATCATCTCTCCATTATCAATGGCATTTATGATGGCAGAAATACCCGTAATCATTTGTGATTTACGAGGACGATGTTGTTTTTGTCTGAATGATTTCACATTGCAAAGAAACAGAAAAGCGCGGAGAATAATAGACCGTTAGTCTGTTAGTCCATTAGTCAAATAGTTTTATCTTTTGACTAACAGACTTGCGGTCTTATGGATTTATGGACTTTTTTCAAACAAAAAAGCAGCGCCAATATGACGCTGCTTTGAAATAGATTAAAGGATGCTTATTTTAACCCGAAAGCCTTTTTCACTTTCTTTACATAATCCAGTTTCTCCCATGTAAAGAGTTCAACTTTCACTTTCTTTTCTTTTCCGTCCGGAGACTTAAATTTCTTTTCAATTACCTGAGGCACACGTCCCATATGTCCATAAGCAGCAGTTTCACTGTAGATTGGGCTGCGCAGTTTGAGTCTTTGCTCAATGAAATATGGACGCATATCGAAAATACCTTCCACCACTTTGGCAATCTGGCCATCTGTCAAACCTACTTTCGATGTGCCATAAGTATTTACGTTAATCGAAGTTGGTTTTGCAACACCAATCGCGTAAGAAACTTGTACCAACACTTCATCGCAAAGTCCGGCAGCAACAAGGTTCTTGGCAATGTGACGTGTTGCATAAGCAGCAGAGCGATCTACTTTGGAAGGATCTTTACCGCTGAAAGCCCCGCCTCCGTGTGCACCTTTCCCGCCATACGTATCCACAATAATCTTTCTTCCGGTAAGTCCGGTATCACCATGCGGCCCGCCGATAACAAACTTACCTGTTGGGTTAATATGGTATTTGATCTGATCGTTGAAAAGTTTTGCGTATTGCTTGTATTTATTCTTAATACGTGGAATGAGAATTGTTTTCACGTCTTTCTCAATACGAGCCAACATTTTCCCTTCTGCATCAAAATCATCATGCTGTGTTGAAATTACAATAGCATCAATGCGCGTGGGCTTATTGTTATCATCGTACTCAAGTGTTACCTGGCTTTTTGCATCCGGACGCAGATAAGGCATTTTTGAATTTTTCTCTCTGCGGATAGCTGCCAGTTCAATCAATAAATTATGAGCAAGATCAAGTGCTAATGGCATATAATGCTCTGTTTCATTGGTGGCATACCCAAACATCATCCCCTGATCACCTGCTCCTTGTTCTTCTTTCTTCTTGCGGTCAACCCCTTGGTTGATATCAGCACTTTGTTCATGAATAGCCGACAATACACCACAAGATCTGGCTTCAAACATATATTCACTCTTTGTATAACCGATCTTTTCGATTACACCACGTGCAATCTCCTGCACATCGAGATAAGCTTTTGATTTTACTTCTCCGGCAAGTACCACCTGACCGGTTGTAACCAACGTTTCGCAGGCTACTTTGGACTGAGTGTCGAACGCAAGAAAATTGTCAATCAATGCATCCGAAATCTGATCGGCAACTTTATCGGGATGCCCTTCGGAAACACTTTCTGAAGTAAATAAATAAGGCATAATGGTTGATTTTAAAAATTAATGCGGCAAAGATAAGTGCTCAACTGATTCAATGTCTAAGGCTTTGAATAATAGATACGCACATACATGGGGTATTGCGGATGGGTGCCGCCTCCTAGTTGTACGCGGCCAAAAGCTATGGGATTGATGCTGGTACCACTGCTCCTTCCACCGGAAAATTCAGCGAAGTAGGGTGCTGCCAGTTTGAAGTCTCTCCTCACCGATCTTCCATTCACGATGGTCTGCACATATCGGGTGATATTCATCCTGTACTCCGCAGCTGTATTGCTGGCATTATCCTGATAAAAAGTAGCAGCTCCTCCCGCGTATGTGTTCTGAATATTGAAAAGAATTACACTTCTGACAAAATCAAATGAAGATTGCTGAAAATAAAAGATACTGTCGTAAGGAATCGGTGCATTTTGGCCGTTTGTATTGAGTGTAAACAGATGTAATGCCGGGGGAAAAAAAGTATTTTCTGTCTGTAGCGGCCCCTGATAAATCTGACGTGCAACAAGTTCGGCTCGATGAATAATATAGTTTTTACCTGCAAGTGTATCCAATCCGGGTACTCTTACTGTAGATGAAGTACCGGGTGCTGTTTGGATAAATGCCAAAGAAGCCGGAAGCCCTGAATTAATAACAGGATCAGCTGCACTTCCTGTATAATTACGATGAATTTTGTTTGCGTTGGCCGACCTGATTACTTCCGGTACAAAGAAAAAATCAGTTTTTGTTGTATCAATTTTATTATCTGGTTTCAATACACGGTAATACAATTGCAGAGAAGTATTCCCATTCGTCAATGAAAAATAATGTAAGGCATTTCCGGAGCTGAGTGAATCAGGAATAACCGCAAAGCCGCGTAGAAATGATTTGAAAATGGAATCATTTTGAAAAGCACCCGTTACATTGTCCTGATCCAGTAAATCCCTTCCCAGCTGGTTATTCAAACGAATACGCAACTGATTGACCACACTGTCTGTTTTGTATTTTAAACGAAGTCCTTTCCCCAGATCAGCGGCCCTGAAACTCGCAGAGCCAAGTAAGTCTGCTGTTGAATAAGTTGGCGCCTGTGATACTGTATAGCGTTTTGCCGGCTTGAATTCGGGATCGTTTACTTTATACACTTTTACAGAAGAAAGAGCAGCCGTATCGCCATAACTACCGGTATAAGAAAGCGTCAATACAATAGAATCAAGGTAGAGACTGTCTTTGGGCGCAGGCAGTTTAAAAGGATAAGAAGGTGGAAGAAACTGCATGAAAGCTGCAGCTGTAGTTTTCCCAAACAAAGGGTCATTGGTATAACCAATTACATGTTGTTCTCTTTTATCCACCACCGAGGTATCCGGATCCGGGTAAGAGATGGTACTTACAGGAAGCATCATTGTATCTGTAGCCATATTATCCGAACCGGGTAACAGGTCTCCTCCCAACTCAGTCTGATCGAAACGTGTACAGGAGAAAAAGGTGACAAAAAAGAAAAAACTTGTCGCAATGGATAGAAGCCTGACAATTTTCATCATCGGGAATATGAATGAAGGTTATTTTGAAGATAGATCCTGAAACAATTGCAGGTAATCACTGAGATCACCGTCGGGTCTAAATGGAATGACTTTTTTGCCTTTCACCTTGCTGAATTCTTCGGCGAGTTTCTTATCTATTTTCTCAGCACCAAATGTAATGGCATCTGCGTAAGTTGCTCCTCCTCTGAACATAGCCGAATTATTGCCCTCTTTGAAAGGCTCAAGGTCTTTGTCTTTGATGTTGGCATGAATAGTAGCCATATTCAGAAAACGGGATCCTAATTTTTCTTTGAATGTATTTTCACCGATGGTGAAAACCAATTTACTGTTGCTAAATACAGGTTCTTTTTTATACGCTGTGTTTAGAAACAAAGGAATCAGTCCGGTCATCCAGCCACTACAATGGATAATATCCGGAGGCCATCCAAATTTCTTGACGGTTTCGAGTGCACCCTTGCAGAAAAAGATGGTGCGCAGATCATTGTCGTCAAACCATTTGTTATTTTCATCATGAAAAATGAATTTCCTTTTAAAGAGGTCATCATTTTCAAGAAAATAAACC
>JBIIPV010000105.1:0-4918 GCA_044342435.1 Lacibacter sp.
CTCGTGTAGCTATTAAACAGATGATACTGAAATGAAACAATTTTACTTACCAGGTGCTTTTTTACTGCTAGTCGGCCTTTTTAGCTGTAAGGACGACAAAAAGGAAACCACTTCCCCGGATGTCACAACCACTCAAGAAACGATTTTTCAGGATGATCAGAATATACCTGATTCTGTGAGAGAAATAAACGCACTAAATCTCGTTGAGAAAGGAGATTACAAAAACGCAATCGTACAAATTGATAAATTATTAGCCAAAGACCCGCTCAATCCTGTATGGCTCTACAAAAAAGCAGAAGCGCTGGAACAAATTGAAGATACAATGCAGGCTATTCTTCATTATCAGAAAGCTATTGAATCTGCCGGAAAGTTTACAGGCGCCTCAGCCAGACTTGCTACCATTTATGCTGAACAAGGAAACCAAAAGGCGCTTGTGATATGTGAAGATTTATTAAAAGACCCGATCGCTTTCAAAATCAGATCCGGCATTCTATATACAAAAGGCATTTACTTTTTACGTACCGGCCAAGCCGAAAAAGCCCTTCAAATTTTTGACCTGATCATTCGTGAGGATTATACTTTCCTGGATGCTTATCTGGAAAAAGGAATTTTATATTACGATCAGAAAAAATATACCGAAGCAAGAAAAGTTTTTGAAAAAAGTACATCGGTAAAGAATAGTTTTGCAGACGGATACTACTGGACGGCAAGATGCGACGAAATGCTGAACAACAAACCGGAAGCCATCGATAACTTTAAACGAGCAATCGTTCTGGATACCGGTTTTATTGAAGCAAGAGAAGCACTTGTACGTCTGCAATCGAATCAATAACCGCTTATGCCAATCATCGCCCCTTCTCTACTCTCTGCAGATTTTTTACAGTTGCAAAAAGATTGCGACATGCTGAATGCAAGTGAAGCCGACTGGTATCACCTCGATGTGATGGACGGGCGTTTTGTACCCAACATCAGTTTCGGTCCGATGTTGGTTGAATTCTTCAGAAAAGCTACTGCTAAAACATGTGATGTTCACCTGATGATTGAAGAACCGGAAAAATATACAGAAGCTTTTAAGAAAGCTGGTGCCGATATTTTGACAATACACTATGAAGCTTGCCGTCATCTTCACAGAAACATCCAGCAGATTAAAGATCTTGGGATGAAAGCGGGTGTTGCCCTAAACCCGCACACCCCTGTTGAAGTGCTTAAGGATATTTTGAAGGACATAGACCTCGTTTGTTTGATGAGTGTGAATCCCGGGTTCGGAGGACAAAAATTCATTCCCCAAACCCTTCATAAAATCAAAGAACTAAGGCAGATGATCAATCAGAGCGGTTCAGATACATTGATCGAAATTGACGGAGGTGTTACACTTGAAAACGCAGGAGATATCGTCAAAGCCGGTGCCGATGTGCTCGTAGCCGGCAATACCGTGTTCAAATCTCAGGATCCCGCAGAAACAATTCGTTTGCTGAAAAAAACAGCATAACGACCCGTTTCATCAGAAATGCATTAGTTTTAATTTTAGATGAAGGCAATAACAAGAAGCATATTTTTTTCCTTATTTCTTCTGGGATGTTCGGCTCTTTTCGCACAGAAAAAAACCGCTTTCGTTTCTGGCCGTATCATGAATGAAAATGACGACCCGGTTACCCAAGCCAAACTGGTGATACTTGGGAAAAACACACCGGTACCCGCAGACGATTCAGGTTACTTCAAATTGAAAGTTCCTGCCGACAAAGCATTTGCCCTCATATTCAGCGCTCCCGGTTACCGCTCCACCCAACGGAATTTTTTCCTCAATGAAAATGAAGAAGAAGAAATCATCATCAAACTGGAAAAAGGAGAAAAAGAACTGGAAGAAATCACGATCAAAGACGATCGTCTGAGAACAGAAGCTTCTTCCTATCGCATCAATCCCAAAAACGCTTTATTTCTGCCGTCTGCTACTGGTGGTATCGAAGGCCTGATTAAAATTTTTGTAGGCAGCAACAATGAGCTCACTTCTCAATATGCCGTTCGCGGAGGCAATTACGATGAAAATTTGATTTACGTTAATGACTTTGAAGTATTCAGGCCCTACCTTGTCAGACAAGGCCAACAGGAAGGCCTTAGTTTTATCAATGCAGAGATGGTTCGGAATGTTACATTCTATAATGGCGGATTTCAGGCAAGATTTGGTGATAAGATGAGTTCCGTACTCGATATACAATACAAAAGACCTAAAACATTCGGAGGTTCAGCCTATGTTTCATTACTGGAACAGGGCCTTCACTTAGAAGGCGCATCCAAAAACGGAAAAGCCACCTACATCATCGGCACCCGTAACCGCAATAACCAGAACCTGCTGAGCAGTCAGCAAGTAAAAGGCAGTTATGTTCCATCAAGCAATGACTTGCAGGGATACTTCACCTGGCAACCTTCCAATAAATGGCTGTGGGAACTGATGACCAATTATTCCAAAACACAATTTCGGTTGTCTCCAGAATTCAGCAGCCAAACTTCCTCCGTCTTCTCCCCTTTCTTCACCGCAAATCTCGGCCTGGATGTTTATTTCGCAGGTGGTGAAAAAGATGCATACCAGACGTCCATGAACGGGCTATCCGTCAGTTATCAGCCAAACAATCGCCTCAAACTGAAACTCGTTACCAGCCGATTCAGAAACCGAGAAGAAGAATCATTCGACATCATCGGTGCTTATCTTTTCGGAGAACGAGATTTTGACCGAAGCAGATCTACGTTCGGCTTAATCGTGAATCCACTCGGGGCCGGACTCTTTCAGAATTTTGCAAGAAACAGATTGCTGATTGATGTTTATCACCTCGGGCACAAGGGAAGCCTTGAAAAAGGAAAGCATTTTCTGCAATGGGGACAAAGCATAGAAAGGCAAATTGTTGAAGACAGACTGAATGAATGGGAGTTGCTGGACAGTTCAGGCTATACACTGCCATTTAATACTTCCAACTTGAACATGCAGCGCGTTTCTAAGTCAAATGCCTCCATTGATTTTTTAAGATTACAGGGTTATGTGCAAGACAACATCTTACTCAATGATTCTCTGCGCATGACCTTACAGATAGGCATACGTTATAATTTCAACACACTCAACAACCAGTTACTGATTCAACCGCGCATTCAATATGCGTTTCAGCCAAGATGGAAAAGAGATATCGTCATACGTTCTTCATTCGGAGCATATCATCAACCCCCTTTTTACAGAGAGCTGAGAAGATATGATGGTTCGGTTAATCCTTCGGTGAGGGCGCAAAAAAGCTGGCAGGCAGTAGCAGGCATTGATTACAATTTTAAAGGATGGGGCGGACGACCTTTTAAACTGCAAACTGAAGCTTATTTTAAGTGGATGACAGATATCGTTCCGTATGATATAGACAATGTCCGTATCCGGTACTTTGGCAATAACGAAGCCAAGGCATATGCAACAGGCATTGAAGCGCGTTTGTTCGGAGAACTTGTTAGCGGAGCAGAAAGCTGGCTCAGTATCGGGTTTATGCGAACTAGGGAAAACCTTCAAAACGACAGATGGTATAATTACAAACTTGATTCCCTAAACAGGCCAACAGATAGCACGCTTGTAGAAGGCGGCTGGTTGAGAAGACCCACAGATCGTTTTCTAACGATGGGATTGTTCTATCAGGATTACCTGGCAACAAACAAAAATTTCAAGTTTCACATGAATATGTTGTATGGCACCAACCTCCCATACAACATACCCGGCAGTCAGAAATACAGAAATGCCCTGCTGATTGATCCTTATATCAGGGTTGATTTCGGATTTAGTGCTTTGTTACTCGATAGCGAACGGAGTAAAAGACGAAGCCACAATCCTTTCAGAAATTTTCAGAACATATGGGCCAGCTTTGAAATATTCAATGTGATTGATCGCCCGAATACTATTTCTTACCAACTAATCAAAGACTTTTCCAATACCATTTTTACCATTCCAAACCGGCTCACGCCCAGACTAATTAATTTCAAAATTGTAGCGCGGTGGTAGATGATTTCACACTTGAACTGAAAAAGAAAAAGGTGAAATAACAAATGTTAACAGGAAGTTCTCTTTCCACAAACTGTGCATAAGTAACTTTACATAAATTCAAATACAATAATTAATATTGAAAAGGAAGAATAAATGCTGAAGCAAAAAACATTTTGCCTTCCAAATAAATTAAAAAACAAAACCCTATCAGCATTGACAGAAACAATCATCAACCTCGAGTCCGTCAATCCCATTGAATTCTTTGGGGTCAATAACGGAAAACTGGATTTGCTCAAAAAAAAGTTCCCGCTTTTAAAAATCCTATCAAGAGGTACACAAATCAAACTCAGCGGCAGTCCGGAACAAATTGAAACAGCCAAGGAGAAAATAGATCTACTCATCACTTTTTTAGAAAGAAACGGCCATCTCAGCGATCAATACTTTGAACAGATCCTTGGAGGAGACGACCAGGAAACCATTGATCATTTTGTAGAAAGGCATCCGGGTGAAGTACTGGTTTACGGGCCTAATGGCAAAACGGTACGCGCTCGTACACAGAATCAAAAGAAATTGGTGGCTGCTGCAGAAAAAAACGACATCGTTTTTGCAATCGGTCCGGCCGGTACAGGTAAAACCTATACGGCAGTAGCACTTGCAGTGCGAGCATTAAAAAACAAACTCGTCAAAAAAATCATACTCACGCGTCCTGCTGTAGAAGCAGGAGAAAGCCTTGGATTTCTGCCCGGAGATCTGAAAGAAAAAATCGACCCCTATCTCCGTCCACTCTATGACGCACTGGATGATATGATCCCTGCAGATAAACTAGGTTATTATATGAGTACGAGAGTGATTGAAATAGCACCGCTTGCTTATATGCGTGGGCGAACGCTTGACAATGCATTCATCATACTTGATGAAGCA
>JBIIPV010000117.1:0-4724 GCA_044342435.1 Lacibacter sp.
CATCCTCTCCAACCGCATCACCACCAACGAAGTAGTGGTGAACAGCAAAGGCAACTACAGCTGGAGACTGATGGATATGAACGGACGCAGCCTGCAGAGCGGACGCCTCACCACAGGCATCAACCGTCTCTCCACCCCGGCTATCAACAGCGGCATGTACCTGCTGCAAATCGCCGACGGACAAACCATCACCACCGAAAGAATCATCAAAAACTAATTATACCCAACCCATTTTTGCTTACGTTTGATACAACCGACTGCCCCTTTTGGGGCAGTTTATTTTTTTATGAAGAAAGTCGGAAAGACAAAAAGACCGTTAGTCCGTGAGTCCGAAAGTTGGAGAGACTGTTAGATGTTTATTCGTTGAGTTGTTTAGGCGAAAGGAAAAAGAATCCCTCTGCGTTTATCTCCGAGTTCTTCTTTCTCTGCGCCGAAAACCTCGTAACTCGTAACTCATAACTGTATTAATATCAAAACAGAATTGTATTTTTGAGAATGATTATGGAGTACAATACAGAACGTAACCATCTTGAAATTAAAGAGTATGGTCGTTATATTCAAAAGATGGTAGATCACATTCTTACTATAGAGGATAAAAGAAAACGCCAGGAGCAAGCAGAATATATTGTTGATTTGATGGGGTTTTTGAACCCGCAGTTAAAAACAATTGAAGATTATAAGCATACGCTTTGGGATCATCTCTTTGTGGTTTCTGATTTTCAATTAGATGTTGAAAGCCCCTATCCTATACCTACCCGAGAAACAATTAAAGCCAAACCTGCACGTCTTCCTTATCCTAAAAGACATCCAAGGTATAACCATCTTGGTAAAAATCTGGAATTTGTCATTGATAAAGCACTTGCTGAAGAAAACCCGGAGAAAAAACAAGGCTTTGCAAACGCCATAGCATATTATATGAAACTGTCATATAATAACTGGCATAAGGAAAATATTCACGATGATGCCATTCAAAGCGAACTAGCGGCAATCACAAACGGAGAACTTGAGTTTACGAACAGGCCTTATGTGCGTTATTACCGACCCAGTGATGATTTAAGAGACAATAGAGGGGGTGGACAGAAAAGATTCAAGCAAAACTATCAGCAAAGAGGAGGAAGAAACAACGGAGGAGGAAGAGATAATCGCGGAGGAAAATTCAAAAAACGATATTGATCTACCCGAAAAGAAACGAAGGGTATCTCTCAGGTACCCTTTTTCTTTATCATATGTTTGCTACAACATAATTAATTTGCCGGCAAAAGCATCAAACACTATCCCATGCACGCATTTGAAGTAAGAGGAGGTAAAAAATTAAAAGGAGAACTGATACCACAGGGAGCAAAAAACGAAGCCCTGCAAATATTAAGCGCCGTTTTACTTACTGAAGAAGAAGTAACGATCACGAATATTCCTGATATTCTGGATGTAAACCTTTTAATTGAGCTGCTAGGCGATATGAATGTGGAGGTGCGCCGAACTCAAAGGGATACCTGTGTTTTCCGGGCGGCAAATGTGGATGTTGATTATCTGCACAGCGAAACTTTTCGAAAGAAAAGCGGAAGGTTGAGAGGTTCGGTGATGTTGGCGGGCCCCATGCTTGCTCGTTATAAAAAAGCGTTTATTCCGAAACCCGGAGGTGATAAAATCGGCCGCAGAAGGCTGGATACGCACATTGTAGGTTTCGGAGAACTGGGGGCCTCCTATGAATATCATCCTGAAGACGGATTTTTTCACCTCAGCGCAAACGAGTTAAAAGGAAAGTATATTTTACTCGACGAGCCCTCTGTTACCGGAACAGCCAACATTGTGATGGCGGCCGTGATGGCAACCGGTACCACCACTATTTACAATGCAGCATGCGAGCCTTATTTACAACAGCTTTGTAAAATGCTGAATAGAATGGGAGCCCGCATTGAAGGTGTTGGCAGCAACCGCCTTGTTATACACGGTGTAGATAAACTCTTCGGAACAACCCATACTATTTTGCCCGATATGATTGAGGTCGGATCTTTCATTGGATTAGCTGCAATGACACAGAGCGATATTTTGATTAAAGGTGCCGGCGTTGAACACTTAGGTGTTATTCCCGAAAAATTCAAACAACTTGGGATACAAATGAATATCAATGGTGATGATATTCATATTCCTGAACAGGATTTGTATGAAGTGCAGCGTTATTTTGATGGAGGCGTCCTCACCATATATGATCATCCCTGGCCCGGTTTTACGCCCGATTTATTAAGTATTGTACTGGTAACAGCTATACAGGCGAAGGGCAGCGTACTCATTCATCAGAAAATGTTTGAGAGCCGGTTGTTTTTTGTTGATAAACTGATTGATATGGGCGCACAGATTATTCTTTGTGATCCGCACAGAGCTGTTGTGATAGGTTTAGAACGTGAACAGAAATTGCGAGGTATTACGATGAGCAGTCCTGATATTCGCGCAGGTGTTGCCTTATTAATTGCGGCATTGAGTGCGGAAGGGAAAAGTACGATTCAGAACATTGAGCAAATAGACAGAGGGTATCAGTATATAGATGAAAGGTTAAAGGCAATAGGTGCCGATATCAGGAGAATATAATGTAGCTCTCCGGATATTTAATTCTTACATTACTTTGCAAATATGAGTGACCCTGCGCATAAGATCATTATTATTACCGCTCCTTCCGGATCGGGAAAAACATCCATTACCCGTTATCTTATGCAAAAATTTCGGGAGCTCTCTTTTTCTGTGTCTGCAACAACCAGACAACCCCGTCCAAAAGAACAACATGGTGTTGATTATTATTATTTATCAACCGAGGAATTTAAATCACAGATAGAATCACAGGATTTTATAGAATATGAAATGGTTTACGAGGACGTTTATTATGGAACGCTTAAATCAGAAATGAACCGGATTTGGAATAATGATCAAATTCCGGTTCTTGATATTGATGTGAAAGGCGCTGAGAATGTGATGAGGTTATACCCCGGAAAAACATTATCTCTTTTTATTGAGCCCCCCTCACTGGAAGAACTTGAACAACGATTGATGAAAAGAGGAACCGAGCCTCCGGAGTCTCTGAAGAAAAGAATTTCCAAAGCCTCTATGGAAATGAAAGAAAAAGAAAATTTTGATACGATTATTGTGAATGATGATCTTCAGCAAGCCTGTGAGAAAGCAGAATATGAGGTAGGGTTGTTCTTAAACAAACCGAATGCAAACAGATAACTCTTTAAAACCAAAAAGATGTTGATTCTGGCAATCATCGTTACACTGTTGTTGTTTGGTTTTTTTGCCGGACTAGAAGCTGCGTATTCTTCAATGAATCGCTTTTCAATAGAATTGAAAAAAAAACAAGGGCGTCTTAGTGGACGCTTGTTAAGTGTTCTGAAAGACCAACCCTTTCGTTTTCGCGGGATGTCTTATGCGGGTATGGCAATGAGCATGACCCTTTTCTCATTGCTTTCGGGAAGATTATTACATTCTAAACTTTCTGAAATCACCTTTTTCAACACGGCGCCGACAATCACACTAATCGTTGAATTAATTTTAGAGGGAGTCGTTCTTTTGTTGGTTTATTTTTCCTTCACATCTGTTTTTCGTGCGAAAAGCAACCAGCTTTTGTCTTTTTTTATCAGACCAACTTACTTTTTCTTTCAGGTTCTTTCACCTGCTGCAGAAATAGCAAACCGGCTCTCAAACTGGATACTAACTTATTTGTTTAATATCGAAATCAAAGAAGAAAAAGAAGGTGTAGTTCGGTTAGACATAGAACAATTTTTACAACAGGGAAAGGAGTCGGGCGAAGAATCGACGGAACTCAATACAGAATTATTTGAAAATGCGTTGATGCTGCCCAAGGTAAAGGTGCGGCAATGTCTTGTACCCAGAAAAGAAATCGTTGGGGTAGAGGTTTCAACATCTCTGCATGAAATTAGAAATAAGTTTATTGATACGCAGCTTAGCCGCCTTATTGTTTTTGATGTGAGTATTGACAGAATTGTAGGTTATATTCACCAGCTCGACTTGTTTCGTAAACCAACCTCTGTGAGTGAAGTTTTGCATCCCATTCCGGCTGTGCCCGAAAGCATGGGTGCAACCGACCTGATCAGTATGTTTACACGTGATCGCAAAAGCATTGCCTGGGTGGTAGATGAGTTTGGAGGAACAAGCGGAATTGTTACGATGGAGGATTTGCTGGAAGAGATTTTCGGAGAAATCAAAGATGAATATGATGTGGAAGAATTTGTTGAAAAGAAGATAACGGAGCAGGAGTATGTGTTTAGCGGCCGCCTTGAAATCGATTATCTGAAAGAGAAATATAAATTATCCTTCAAAGAAGAGTCGGAATCAGAAACGCTTTCGGGATATATTGTAGAGCATCATGAAAAAATTCCTTCTTCCGGAGAAGAAATCATTGTAGGTAATTACGGATTTGAGATGTTGAAAGTGAGTGAAACAAGAATTGAAACGGTGAAACTGAAAATCTTACGCTGATTTTTATTCACCCTTTCGTTTCCTTTAAAAACAAGCAGAACCTATACCTTTGTTCAGGAATTATAATCAAACAAGTGAGCGAAAGAAAATCATCATTACTTAAGTGGTTCAACAGGAGGATGTCTGGAAATAATCCGACAGCTGAAATGAGTTTCATTGAACACCTGGAAGTGCTGCGGGGCCATATTATCCGATCTTTATTAGCCATTCTGGTTGGCTCCGTATTTGTATTTTGGAAA
>JBIIPV010000106.1:0-4896 GCA_044342435.1 Lacibacter sp.
TTGTAAGGTTAACCATACGACCAATTCCGATAACTGATAACCGATAACTGATAACCGATAACTGACAACCGATAACCGAGAACCGACAACCATTATATCTTCTCCCCCAACACACCTGTTATTTCCTCGGGATGTTCCAGCTGATGGATGGCGTCTTTTTTACGAATCATCCGAATCATTTGTATGACAGCTGTGGCAAGGAAAACAAAGCCAATGATGAGGTGCAATAGATGCTGACTGGTATTGAGATGTTCAACCAATAATCTGCCGCCGAAAATAAACACACAATTGCCTGTAAAAGTGCCGGCTCCGATTCCAAGCATATAGCTATTGTAATTCCAAAATCCAGGCACCAAAATTTTCTTTGTAAACAATACGGCACTCCATCCAAACCAGAAAGGAATCTGCACAGGATTCAATGCGCTCATGAGCAAACCGAGTAATCCACGATGCATTGAATTGGAAAGAATGATATTTTTTTCCTCACTGGGATGAGCTGCAGCCCAGAAGCTTGATACAGCCAAAGCTGTTACGATCAGCAATGTCAGCCATTCAAGCGCTTTCAATAATTTTTCCCTCTTACGCACCCAGTCCATCGCCACCAAGGAAATACGAACATAAATCATTTCAGCGGTGAGAGCTCCTCCTGCAAACCAGAGAGCCGGAGAAATGCCATCAGTTATGCTGATTTGCATAGCCGCAATATTGAGCGTACCCAATGGGAGCGTACCAATAAAACTGATCAAAAAACCCCATAAGGTCATTTTAAAAACAGGCTGCATAAAACAAATATAAGACCGAGGGGTGAAGTTGCTAAGATGTAAGCATTAAATCTTAATGATTATTCGAATTTGCTTAGGATTTTAAAATGACGGTTGGAGGCTTTGAGAAAACGATAGCCCTTACGGAAGCTCCAATAAGGAAACCCATTATTGTGATTATGGGCACTGATTTCATATAGCACTCTCCAGTGTCGAAGTATTTCTCTGTATGCGTCTATAAGTCGCATATTGCAATCATAAATATGATTGGGTTCGGCACCACTGCCGTTGTATTCAAGAATTTTAAAATTTCGTCCGGCTTTTAAATCTTCGATAGAAGTTGTTTTTATATCATAGCGGCCGTAGTAAAAATGTTTCGCATAACTTCCTAGTTCATCGAAGACTTTTATAAGAGATTCATCGATTTCATGCTTGAGGTTCGTAAATTTTGCGCCTCTGTTATGATTACCCGCATAAGACAAATAAAACAGTTCCTCTTTTTGCAAGATGCGATCAAATAGATGACCATGCTTTCTCTCCATTTCATCTAATCGATATTTTGCGCGTGGATGATCGCGAACCAACTTTGACAAACTCGAAGAGCCATCGCCTTTCACGTGCAGAAGTTCTTTCATTATAAATCCAGAAACTGTTCCCCTTTCATTTTCAGGGTGACGAAAATAAAACACACTCACTTCTACTGGCCAATCTACCAATTCCTGAACAATATATTCAACGGGTATTGCTTCGTGGTAGCTAAGCAACTGGTCTTCTGTATCAATTTTTCTAAATAAAATCCCCTTCATGCCCACATCAGGCTTTACAACAAAAGGATAGGCAAAACCGGCTTCATTAATTTTCTTTAAAACTTCAGAAAATGGAAGAGTGTGATGTATGAATATTGTTTTTGGAATAGTATGAGGTGGAAGCTGCAGGTACATCTCTTTTTTTCCTTCGCCTTCGAATCCGCCGAATTCAATGGTGGGATTTGAGGATGTAAAAAACCAGACTGCACGGCTTCTGAGGATATACCAGAGCCATACAAAGCTGAGGGGAAAATACAGGAGGGCAAAAGGCCATTTTTCCCATTGGGTAATTCGTCCGATTGTTTTTCCAAGCATGGGCTCAAAGATAATAGACAATACGCGTACCAAAAGGCATTCGCAATTCATTCAATTCATTTAGTTTTGAAAAAAATTGATCACATGCAGATTCCTTCCATGGCAGAGATGATGGCAAACGGCGAATCACCGGAATATCTTTTTTGGGTTGGCTGTGCCGGCAGCTTCGACCAGCGCGCGCAAAAAGTAACACGTGCGTTTGCAAGCATTCTTCAGAAAGTGGGTATCTCTTTTGCCATTTTAGGTAAAGAAGAAATGTGCACAGGAGACCCTGCCAGAAGAGCCGGCAATGAATTTTTATTTCAGATGATGGCCTATAACAACATCCAGCTGTTGAATAACTATGGGATCAAAAAAATCATTACGACTTGTCCGCATTGTTTCAATACATTGAAAAATGAATACCCTGCACTTGGAGGAACCTATACAGTTATTCATCATACAACCCTATTACAGGAGTTGATCAATGACGGGAAGATCAGAATGAAAGAAGAAGGTTCTTTTAAGGGAAAGAAAATCACTTATCACGATAGTTGTTATCTCGGCCGCTCCAATAATATTTACGAAGCACCTCGTGCTGTACTGGAAGCACTCGATGCGGAACTTGTGGAAATGAAACGTTGTAGAAGCAACGGACTTTGTTGCGGAGCGGGGGGGGCGCAGATGTTCAAGGAAGAAGAGAAAGGCGAAACACGCGTCAACTGGGAACGCACCAATGAAGCCATCGAAACCGGCGCATCAGTGGTAGCTGCTGCTTGTCCTTTCTGCAATACGATGATGACAGATGGCGTGAAAGTTGCAGGGAAGGAAGAAACTGTTCAGGTACTGGATGTTGCGGAGTTGGTAGCCGCGAGTATGGAGTGAGGGCAGTTTAATCTAGCAATTACTATTTAACACATTACCAAAAATCAATTGGACATTCAATCTGATTTAGAGTTGAACTTTTGATATTAAGAAAACTTTTATACGATAAAGTAAATTCAACCCCACCACGAAACTGAGAAGCCGATCTCAAGCTGCTCACATTGATATCATACGAAGTTCCTACTCCCCATTTTCTGTAATTCAATTTCATTACAGGAACAACCGCGTCCTCCCATCTATAAAAGGCCCCTACAGAGAACGCCACCTCTTCTTCATCTTGATCTTGTATTACAACGTGTTTGTATGTGGCGCCTGCCTGCAGCTGCCTGCTTCCTCCCTGAGAAAAGAAATCCCCGTACAATGTCAAATGATCGCCATAATCGGAAGTTCCTAAAGACAACCCAGCATTGATCACATACTTTGTATTGAGACGAATATCATTCAATGCACTGAATGCAACCTTGGGTTCGTTAAAATGAAAATATGCTGCCCCTATATAATATTTATTTCTGGAATAAGCACCGCTTAAACAAAGTCCTGCTGATGCGTCCCAGTAAGTGATATTGGTATTGGCGAAAGTTGCATTGGTGGGATTGGTAGCACTATATGCACCATCAACAAACTGATCACCGAAACGGAGTTTGGTTGGATCAAAACGTTGACTAACACCTCCTCCGATAAACCCGGCAGTGAGATACATATTGTATCTGCTGTTGATTAATTTATGATAAGCAAACACAGGCAATATTTGTGTTTTACCCAAACGACCATCACCGGCAACATCATTGGTTATTTGTAAGCCAAGGCTAATAAAATCTTTTGTTTTTCTTACATTAATCTTTGATTCAAAACCTGCAGCGGTGGTCTGATACCTTACAGGAACCGTTTGCCATTGATTGCGGAATGCACTTGTGAAACGACAATCTCCTTTGTAGATTCCTGCCAAAGCCGGATTACGAAGCAAAGGCAATTCATAGAATTGTGAGAAATTGATGTCTTGCGCAAATCCAATATTTGAATTCACACAAAAAAATGGCAATAACAACAAGAGTATTAATCTAAAGCTTCTCATCTTCATTCAATTATTTTAATAACGTTACGTTCCCTTTATAAAAGAAAGGAGTACCATCGTCACAAACCACCTCTACAATATATCCGTAAACATCGGGGCCCTGCACAACACCTCGCACAGTACCATTCCATCCAAATGCGGGGTCGTTGGGCAAAACATTATTTTTTTCAAAAACCATTTCACCCCATCTGTTGTAAACACGCATAGATTTTATCTGCATAATCCCTTTGCCCTGCACATAAAATACATCATTCTTTGAACCTGTTCCTACACCGGGTGTAAAGGCATTTGGAATATATACCTGCGTATTTTCACAGAATACACGAATGTTGATTTCATCCTCTCCGGAGCAACCGAAATTATTGGTTGCTACCAATTTATAAGTAACATTTTTCTTGATGTTTGCAACAGGGAGCGGACAATTGTTACAACTTAAATTAGCAGGCGGCAGCCACTCCCATTTTACAATAGGACCATTTGTAATTGTTGACGTAAGAGGAAACAAGGTGCCGGTGGACAATATAGTATCGTTGCCTAAAGTAACAACGGGATACTGCCCCACTCCTACTTTAATCTCTTTTTCAACAGGGAAACAACCCAACTCAGCTGTTCCTACGACTTTATATGTTGTAGTGGACGTCGGTGTTGCTACCGGACTTTGTATATCATCTTTGTTTAATGAAGAAGCAGGAGACCATTTGTAAGCATAAGCGCCAGATGCATTTAACTGTATCGATTGACCGATACAGATATTAGCATCGGCAGATACTGTCATGTTAAATGGCTTTACCACTTCAATTGTCGATTCAGCATAAGCAGCACATCCGTACTGATTGGCTCCTTTCACTGTATAAGTGATATTATCCGGAGGAGTTGCAACCGGATTGGAAATTGTTGTCACATTCAGATAATCTGTCGGAAACCAGGTATAGTTCAACGGATCAGATGGTGAAGAAGCAGAAAGATTCACGCTGCCTCCCTGGCATATTTTTACATCAGGAGAAGCTGTTACTACCGGAGTAGGATATACGTTAATCGTTTTCCTTACCGGTAAAGATGGACAATTTTTATCTGTTAT
>JBIIPV010000107.1:0-4888 GCA_044342435.1 Lacibacter sp.
CGTCCAGTATAAATGAATCGCATCAAGTAAAGAACTTAGCTCATTTTCAGATAAAAGGCTGGGCGTTCCACCTCCCAAATAAATCGTATTGATTTCTTCCTGAAGAAATCCTTCTTTGGCCCTGGTATGCATTTCCCGTATAAGGACTTCTGTCATGACCCCTTTTTCCTGAGTTCTGGTACTGAAATGAAAATTGCAATACCTGCATCGTTGCACACAAAAAGGAATATGAATGTAAATACCCGCCAATGTTCACGTAATTTAGGACCTGCAAAGTACCGCATTGTGAGAGTAATATTCAGCTATATCTTGGTTATTCAACTATTTTTAATTCAGTCTGCATCGTTTGCAGGTGATCGGGATACATTTCATTTGACACCAGTTTTTCTGGACACGATAAATGACATACCTGCACTTGCAATTAAATCAGTTTTTTTATCCAAGGAAGAATGCTACAACTATTTACGAGAGCTGCCGGCATTTCTACATAAAAAAGGATTTCTTTCTGCATCAGTAGATACAGTGTTATGGGGAGAAGATACAGCAAAGGTGAAGTTGTTTGTAGGACGTTCGTATCAATGGCTTTTTTTAAATGTCAGCGAGATTGACAAACAGTTGCTGGAAGCAGCAGGGTTTGATGAAAAAAATTACAGACAAACGACTTTCAGTATTTCTGAACTGGAATCTTTTCGGGTTCGGGTACTAAATAAGCTGGAAGATGCGGGCTATCCTTTTGCTTCAGTATCATTAGATAGTGTTCAAGTTGAAAAAGGGCTGGTGGCTGCAAGGCTGAACATTGACAGGGGGCCACAATACCAAATAGATTCTATCCGCATATATGGCGATGCCACCATCAGCAAGGGGTTTCTTCACAGATACCTGCATATTCCTCCCGGAACACTTTATCAGCAAAAAAAACTGGATCAGATATCGCCTTTGATCAAGCAGCTTCCTTACTTAACGGAGGAGCAACCCTGGCAGTTAAATATGCTTGGCACAGGATCTGTTCTGGATCTATATTTAAAGAATAAAAAAAGTAGTCAATTAAATGGTTTTCTCGGTTTCCTTCCGGCAAATGATCAATTAGGAGGGAACAGGATGTTGCTGACAGGAGATCTCAACATCAGACTGATCAACAGTTTTGGTAAAGGGGAAAATTTAATGCTTCAGTTCCAGCAGATTCAGGTTCAATCACCACGCTTGCAAATTTCCTACCAACATCCTTATGTAGCCGGCTCTGCTTGGGGACTGGATCTTGCATTTGACGGTTTCAGAAAGGATAGTTCTTTTTTAAACATCAGATTACAGGCAGGAGCACAATATGCATTTGGAGGAAATACAGAGGGCAAAGTGTTTGTTCAACAATTTATCACAACACTAGACTTCATTGATACAGCTTTGATCAGGTTAACTAAAAGGTTGCCGGCGCAAGTAGATCAGCGAACAACTTTTCTGGGTATTGACTGGAAACTAAGTACGATTGCAGGAAATGTAAATCCGCGTAATGGAGTACGCTTGAGTTTGACTTGCATGGGCGGACTCAGAAATATCAGACCTAATAATGCCATCACATCGGTGAAAAACAATCAGGATCCATCGTTTAATTACGCGTCCCTGTATGATTCGGTAAAGTTGCGTGATTTTACATTCAGGATTCAGGCGCATGCAGAACGATATATTCCTTTAGGAAAGATTTCGGTATTGAGAACATCCCTGAAGACGGGCTTTGTACAAAACCGGAATCTTTTCAGGAATGAATTATTTCAGATAGGAGGGTTGCAAATATTGAGGGGTTTTGATGATGAAAGTATTTTTGCTTCTTATTTTTCTGTGTTAAGTCTGGAATATCGCTTGCTGACAGGCCCATCCAGCTATCTCTATGCTTTTGCCGATGCAGGACATACCCGGAATCAGACAACCTCCGATAAATTCAAGACCTATGCCGGAACAGGTTTTGGAACAGCTTTTGAAACAAAAGCAGGGATGTTCAATGTTGCATTTGCTGTGGGTGGAGGCGCAGGAGTGAATATGAATCTTCGTCAATCCAAAATACATTTAGGTTACATTAATAGGTTTTAGGTCAGTTTCTGTTCGGAAAGATCATTTACATTTGCAGCGAATGCGTTACTTCGTTATCGTCGCGTTTTTGTTTCTTGTTTCAGAAAACCTTTTTGCTCAAAAAGTTTCTGGAAACGCAATGCCTGATTCTGTTCCCCTTGCATCCGGTTTTTCAGGAGTGATACCACTTGACAGCTGCAGAAATCTGGTTTTAAAGAATAGCACGCTGCCGCTTGGAATGCCGGGTAAACCTGCTTTTCAGAAAAGCAAGCTCCATCGTAGCGGTGATTGGTATTTTTATTATTACTTTTTGTTATTGCTCTTTTTTGCATTAATCAAGCTGGCTTACCCACGTTATTTTCATGATTTGTTTCGGGTTTTTTTCCGGACATCTCTGAAAGTGAATCAAATTAAAGAGCAGCTGGCTGCTTCGCTTTGGCAATCGTTGTTGTATAATGTACTCTTCTTTTTGGCTGCCGGTTTTTATCTCTTTTTGATTTTCAGACATTTTAAATATGTGTATGGGTTAAATGATTTTATGCTGCTGTTTACCTGTACTTTGGTATTGCTTGCTATATATGCTTTTAAATATTTGTTTCTTCGTTTTACCGGCTGGTTATTAGGTGTAAATCAGGCCGCAGATACTTATATTTTTGTTGTTTTTCTGATCAATAAAATGGCGGGGATCATGTTGCTGCCGGCTATTGCAGTCATTGCTTTTGCATCTGTAATGATGGCAGAGGTGATCATCGGGGTTTCTCTTGCAACCATTTCGGTATTTATTTTATACCGCAGTTTGCTTGGATACCAGACAGCTATGACCGTTTCAAAACTGAGTAATTTTCATTTTTTGTTATACATCCTTGCGATGGAAATAGCGCCGCTACTGGTTCTCTTTCGTGTTTTGTTGACTACTTTTTAAAAAATGTCCCTAATTTTGCAAAAATTTTCTTTTTCTGAATGGAGAAAAAAGGAGTCAGGTCAAAAAAAGCAAACATAGTCAGCAGGATTCTGATTACCCAACCTCGTCCGGAATCAGAAAAATCTCCCTATTTTGAGCTGGAGCGTAAATACAATGTAGCACTCTCTTTCCATCCGTTTATACGTATTGAGGGTCTCACAAACAAAGAATTCCGAAAGCAGAAAATTGAGCTCAATGAATATACTGCAGTTGTATTTACCAGCCGACATGCCATAGACCATTTTTTTCGCATTTGTGAAGAAATGAAAATCAGCATCTCGCAGGATACCAAATATTTCTGCATCACGGAGGCTGTTGCACTGTATCTTCAAAAATTCATCCTATATAGGAAAAGAAAGGTTTTTTATGGAGCAGATGGCTCGAATAAAAGCCTGTTCGACGTCATTTCCAAGCACAAGAACAACGAAAAAATCCTTTATCCGTGTAGTGAAAATGGCGACAATGAGATTGTAGGCTGGCTAAAGGCAAACCAATGTGAATTTAATTTGCCCATTTTGTATAGGACGGTCAGTAATGATATCAAAGAAGTAGTTCGTAAAGGCGGCTACGATGTCATTTGTTTTTTTACTCCCAGCGGCGTGAAAAGTTTACTTGAAAATTTACCCACATATACCCAAAACGGTACGTTCATTGGGGCCTTTGGTGAAAACACCTCCAAAGCTGTATCCGAAGCCGGCTTGCAATTGCATATTAAGGCTCCCGAACCCCAGGTGCCAAGCATGGTTTCTGCCCTTGATAAATTCCTTGCCGGAATCCAAAAGAACTCTTAAGGCATTTATTTCAATAAAATTTAGTGGTTTTCCTGTATAAATAGGTAAAAAAAATTGTTGCAAAGTCTTTGTTTTCTATATTTGTCTGCACAGATTCAGAAATCAATCTAGTATTGATCACAATAAAACGAAAACATCTGCGTTTTACATTTGTGGTGTCTGTAAAAATTTTTGCTGATTGCGTTATTTATGTTAGAATTGCTTTTTAAATAACAACCATTAGTATTTTTTTACAGGCTAATCTGATGAAAATCTAAAAAAGATTGTAATGAAAAATCGAATTTTAGCTTCGCTCGCTTTAGTGTCTAGCGCCTTTCTGTTTACAGCATGTCCAAGCTCTAAATCCAGTCTTGCAAACAATGGGCAACTGGTAGGGGCTAATTATAGTGCCAAGCAGAATCCTGCACGCCCTTATGGGATGGTTCACATACCTGATGGTTTTTTTAACATGGGACCAAGTGATGAGGATGCGAACTATTCTTTTACTGCCAGAAATAGAACTGTTTCTATTAAAGGGTTCTGGATGGATGCAACGGAAATAACTAATAGTGAATACAAGCAATTCGTTTTCTGGGTGCGTGATTCTATTGCAGCTACAATATTGGATTATAAAGATTCCAAAACCGGAAATCTCGATCAAAAGAAAATTGCAACTATTTGGAAACAACCCAATGTAAATGAGTCACTTAGTCAAATGATGATGCAGCCTCAGGATCGTATCCTTGGCAGAATGGAAATTGACCCCGATAAACTCATTTACGCTGAAGAATATTTAGATTACAAAGCTGCTGCATACAGAAAGCCAAATCAGTCTCGCTCAGACTTCATCATTAAAAATTCAGTCAAAATTTATCCGGATACGCTTGTATGGGTACGCGACTATTCTTATTCTTATAATGATCCAATGAGTAAGCGCTATTTTGATCACCCTGCATTTGCAAATTATCCGGTAGTTGGAGTTAACTGGAGGCAGGCATCAGCTTTTTGTACCTGGCGCAGTCGTTTCCTTAACACCTATCTCGAGTCTAAAAATTATGCTACTGAGTCTAGTTTCCGCCTGCCTACTGAATCTGAGTGG
>JBIIPV010000108.1:0-4834 GCA_044342435.1 Lacibacter sp.
AAGGATCCGGAGGCCATGGTGGCATATGCCGAGCTTGTACAGCATCTTTTATCACATTTCGAAAAGGATAGACTTCATCGTAAGACATAAACGACATCGGCCCTATCCCTCCGGGCCTATGACAATTGGAACAATTATTATAAATGATCGTAGCAACATCATTGTTCCAGGTTTGTCCGATAATTTCTATTGAAAAGAAAGTGAAAAAGAAAGAATACAAAAGCGATATGCGCAGCATAATTGCTATAGTTGGTTGATCTAAATTAAGGAATTCACCAAAGCAAATGCGAAAATTTACAAACATTCATTACAGGCTTATCTTTGTCATATGTTACAGATCAGTGAAAGAGGGCAACAGATGCCACCCTCCCCCATCCGAAAGCTTGTGCCATATGCCGAAGCCGCCAAAAAGAAAGGCATCAAAGTGTATCACCTGAATATCGGTCAGCCAGATATTGAAACACCGCCTGCTATTATGGATGCCGTTCGCCATGCCGACATAAAAGTATTGGAGTATAGCCACAGTGCCGGTAACCTCAGTTATCGACAGAAGTTAACTCGCTACTATGAAGAAGTTGGCATACATGTTACGGCTGATGAAATTCTCATCACCACCGGCGGATCAGAAGCTATTCTCTTTGGGTTTTTCAGCTGTTTGAATCCCGGAGACGAGGTCATTATCCCGGAACCCTTTTATGCCAATTACAATGGCTTTGCCTGCGCAGCCGGAGTGAAAGTGATTCCAATTACTTCTTCCATTGAAACAGGATTTGCGCTTCCTCCAATAAGTGCATTTGAACAAGTAATCACCCCACGCACGAAAGGCATTGTGATCTGCAGCCCTAATAATCCGACCGGTTATTTGTATAGCATGGAGGAAATGCTTGCCCTCAAAGCAATTTGTCTGAAATACGACCTGTACCTTTTTTCGGATGAAGCATATCGAGAATTTTGCTATGATGGCAGTTATGTAAGCGCGATGCATCTCGAAGGCATGGACCAACATGTTGTATTGATGGATACCATCAGTAAGCGCTATAGCGCCTGTGGCGCAAGGCTTGGTGCGTTGGTTACCAAGAACAAGGAGGTATACAATACTGCACTGAAATTTGCTCAAGCAAGACTTAGCCCACCAGGGTTAGCTCAGATAATGGGAGAAGCAGCGATTGATCTGCCTGCTGATTATTTTGAAGGCCCGAAAGCCGAATACCTGTCGAGAAGAAATGTGTTGGTTCAGCGACTCAATGCGATGCCTGGTGTTTACTGCCCGACTCCGGGAGGCGCATTCTATGCGATTGCCCGATTGCCTATTGATGATGCCGACCGGTTTTGTCAATGGCTCTTAGAGGAATTTTCATTTGAGAACCAAACAGTGATGCTGGCTCCTGCCACAGGTTTTTATGGTACAGCAGGTTTAGGAAAGAATGAGGTACGACTGGCTTATGTTTTAAATACAGAGTCTTTGAATAGTGCGATGGATTGTCTGGAAGCGGCATTGAAAGTTTACCCCGGCCGAACTGAAAATTGATTTTACTGATATGGGTTGAATAGTTAATTTTGCAGCCCGTTATGGCGAGGTATCCGCCCGCTTCGCAGGCGGATGGTTAGAGCAAAGGACGGCAGCTCAAGTTCTTTTGAAAAAAATATTTTGGCGAGGTATCCGCCCGCTTAGCAGGCGGATGGTTAGAGCTTCGGACGGCAGTTCAAGTTCTTTTGAAAAAAATATTTTGGCGAGGTAGCTCAGCTGGTTAGAGCGTCGGATTCATAACCCGAAGGTCGGCAGTTCAAGTCTGCTCCTCGCTACTAAACCCTCTTCGGAGGGTTTTTTAATTTTAACCTATCATGACATACACCACTTATGTGCTCTATTCAGAGACACACAATAAAATTTATATTGGATATACTTCCAATCTTATTCAAAGATTTAAAAGCCATCTAGCCCTCGGTAAAGACTGGACTGCAAAATTTCGTCCGTGGATTGTTATTTACTGTGAATACTTTTCTGAAAAATCAGATGCACGAAAAAGAGAAATGCAATTGAAGCAATACAGAAAAAGATTAAAATACATGAGCACATAATTCAAGAAGATTTTAAAAATATAAGATAAATTTTACTATAAATAGCATTGGATGACAGTTCAAGTCTGCTCCTGGGTACGCTTTTATGTTAGAAAATTAAAAAAAGAATTACAGATAGAAGTCGTACTTTTAAGCTCTTAATTAGAAGATTGAGATCTCAATCTAATCGTATCTCCGATACCTTCAGTTTATTTTCACAATTTTTTATCAAGCGGTATTCATAAAAAATTTAAGCTTACCGGATTTATTAAAACAAGCCCATGTGAATGGGGAAAAACAAAAAAATGAAAAAAGGAACAGTAAAGTTCTTTAATACAACCAAAGGTTTTGGTTTTATTAAAGGAGATGATGGACAAGAAGTATTTGTTCATGTAACAGCATTAAAAGAAGAAATTCAGGAAAACGACATTGTATCTTACGAAACAGAAGTAGGGAATCGAGGTGTCAACGCAATAAATGTTCGTTTATATCAATAACTTCTTAAAGGCAGCATTCAAGTGCTGCCTTTTTTAATGCTAATTACTTTATAAATATCTGTCCCCTATTGAATCACATCCAAAATCCCTGCGAAGAATCATTCTAATCAACCTACGAATTCCGTAACAAACCCAGATCAGGCTGAGCATATTTATAGATCTTGAAATAGATAGTCGTCTTTGTGTGATATACTCCTTCATACGATGATATCTTGTTCACAAAATCTACCAGATGATCATTATCCCTACACATCATATCCACCTCCTGATCATAATCGCCTGAGGTCATTGCTAAAAAACTCACTTCCAGTAATTGCGCGATATTCTGGGCCTGCAGTAAAACCCATTGCACTTAACATGCTAACTACTATCAGTCAGAATGAAACCACGAAGAAAGTACCAATCTCCGGTATTGGCGGTATCAGTACCTGGAAAGATGCTGTTGAATTCATGCTACTCGGTGCAACGACTGTACAAGTTTGCACAGCTGCAATGAAACATGGATTCCGCATTGTTGAAGATATGTGTGAAGGACTGAATAACTGGATGGATGAAAAAGGGTATAAAACCGTGAATGATTTTATTGGCAAATCAGTCGAAAAAATAACGCATTGGGAAGATCTTGACATCAATTATCATCATGTTACCAGCATCAATCAGGACAAATGTATCCACTGCGGACTATTTTATATTGCTTGCGAAGACACTTCACATCAGTCAATCAATCTCACCAAAGGGCATCCTTATAATACTTATTCTATCAAAGAAGAAGAATGTGTGAGATGTAATCTTTGCAAATTGGTTTGTCCGGTTGACAACTGTATCAAAATGGTTGAAAAACGCGTTGCACCCGAGTACATTAACTGGAAAGACTGGCAAAAAATGGGGTTGCCTTTGAATGACCATTGAAAAATAATTTCAATGTTTATTAATTGAATTAATTATAAAAAAGAGGCAAAGCCTATTCTAGTTGACAAATTCATAACATTTATTTTTGGAAAAATCTGAAAATATCATCTACATATCGGCCAGATAAATATTCTTGCCTCTATAAACTGTGATTTCAGAAATTAATAATGGCTATTGGAAATAATATACTACAGCGCTTACTATTTCACCAATGATTGTGATTCAAGTCTGACAATATAGGATATACAAAATTCTACATCTCGAAATTATATTTTTATAAATTGAATAAAATATTATACACGCTTTGTCAATTGCTCCATCTTCGTCAATCATTTTTCCTTTTACATCATATTATCTGCCATCGTGCAAATTCTGAAAAGACATAAATCAACAACTATTTACCTTTGCCTCGATTAAAATAGCCATATGCAACCATCCAACAACCAGTACTACCCTTCTTATCTTCAATTAGAAAAGATTTTGGACAGCCAGTACCCGCTGAGTTTTGAACCCGGAAGCGAGCCCGCACACGATGAAATGCTCTTCATCATCATACACCAGGCCTATGAACTGTGGTTTAAGCAAATACTTTTCGAACTCGGCTTTGTGAAGCAAGTATTTCAGAAAACCAAAGTGGATGATAACAGCGAAGACCTCAATCTTTGTCGTCACCGTTTAAAACGGATTGTTCGTATTCTTGAATTGCTAAACCAGCAGGTATCTGTTTTGGATACAATGACACCCATGGATTTCCTTGAATTCCGCAACCTGCTCACGCCTGCTTCCGGTTTTCAAAGCAAACAATTCAGACTAATCGAAGCAACATTAGGACTGGAAATGCAAAAACGCCATCAGCACGATTACTATAAGCGAACCAACGAAGGTGGCTTTACGAAGGATGATTTCAATGAAATAGAAACAACCGAAAAAAGCGAAACAATTTTACAACTAATCAACAGATGGCTTGAGCGCATGCCTTTTTTCAACACCGATTTTTGGCAAACATATAAACCACTGTCCGAAACAAAAGAAAACAGCCATCCCTTCTGGAACGATTACTACAGCCTGTATAAAAACAGCCTGACCGAAAGAGAAGCAGGCAAACTGGAAGATTTAAATAACCGAATTTTAAGAGAAGAGCATATTACAGCAGAAGGATTCAGTAATACTGCACTCAGAAGTGCACTCTTCATCATTTTATACCGCGATTTTCCTGTCTTTCAAACCTCATTTCAAATTCTGGATACACTGATCGAAATTGACCATCTTATGGCAGGCTGGCGTCACAAGCATTATGTAATGGTTCGTCGTATGATCGGTATGCGTGTAGGTACAGGAAATACCAGTGGTGCAGGCTATCTGGAAGGAGC
>JBIIPV010000197.1:0-3566 GCA_044342435.1 Lacibacter sp.
GATAAGTTGAAGTTGATTGGAAATGATCCAGGCGGATTGTATTTCTTTGACCGCGATATTGCAGGGATGGCTGCAACGGAAGAGAAAGCTAAATAAAAGACGAAAAGTCCGGGAGTCGGAAAGACGGGAGAGGGAAAGTCGCTATTCGCTTTTCGATATTCGAAAAACGATAGACGAAAAACGAAAAACGACGGCCTGCCCTTTTATCAAAATAATATGAACAGAGAAATTCAAAGCTGGTTTAGTCCGGCGCTTCAGAGAGACATGCCGGTTGCCGTTTATGGGCATTATGGTTTCGCACTTTTAATGATTCCTACCGCTGCTGCTGATTTTCTGGAATATGAACGCTTTCAGATGCTGGATGTGATGCGTCCATGGATTGAAGCCGGGAAGCTGAAAGTCTATAGTGTGAACAGCATCAATACTGAGAGTTGGATGCATTCTTCCATGCTGGGTGAACATAAGGCGATTCGCCATAATCAGTTCAATGAATATATTTTCAACGAGGTAGTGCCCTTCATCCGAAACACCAGCAGTTCTGAAACACCCATTTATGTAAGTGGTGCTTCTTTTGGCGCATTACATAGCATGAATTTATTTTTAAAACGTCCCGATTTGCTCAATGGTGTTCTGGCTATGAGCGGAGTGTATGAACTCACTGAGTACACTAAGGGGTTTTGGGATGAGCAGGTTTATTATAATAGCCCGATGCATTATATCCCCAATCTTTCAGACCATCAGATTCTTGAACAGATACGCAGGAGTCAGCATATACATATTTTATCGGGAAGTGGAGCACATGAAGATCCGGTAAGCAGTGCCCGTTTTGCGAGGATCTTATATGACAAGGGGATTAACTATCACCTTGATATATGGGGAGAGGAGTGGCCGCACGATTGGAATACATGGAGGAAGATGGTGCCCCAGTATTTAGAACATATATTTTAATCCCGGGATAAACATTTTCTTTTTTTAATCTCTAGATGAGAAAATTTATTCTGATAGCATCTCTTTTTCTTTTTGTTGTGTCTGTAACTGCCCAAGTAGTTCGACAAAAAAATCAGTACGGTGCACCTTATGTTTACGTTGATGGTCTGATGCTCAGATCAAAAAATCAGTACGGGGAGGTGTTTTATTACTTAGACGAACAAACAGTCAGACGGAAAAATAAATATGGCGATGCTGTTTACTTTATTGATGGACAAACGATTCGATCTGTAAATCGTTATGGGGAAGCCTTGTATTATTTTGATGCACATACACTTCGTGAAAAAAATCAATACGGAAGGCCTCTTTTTTATATCGACAGGGCTACATTGAGATTTAAAGATCAATACGGAGAACCTGTTTTTTATTTCGAAGGCTTAATAGAAAAATGGGTGATTGTATGTGTGATCAAACAGTCAATGTAAAAGCATCAATTATTCTGATGTTCATCTTGCCTGAATTTGCTTTTATTTCAGAAGTTGAGGAGATTTATAGGAAGTAAAATATCCCCAAGCAACATGTTTTTATTTTGTTTTTGATGATTCATTTCAGATTTTCTATTCGATAAAGCCATATCCTTTGATTGATTATTGTAAGTGGGCCGGAACCCTGTTGCTTGATATTTGATTAGTCCGTTTTCCGTCATCACATAAATTACGCCCGGCTCGTATTTTGGATGTTCTTCAACAATGACCCACTCGAAATCACCATCCCTCCATTCTTTTTTTCTTTTAACAGAAAAGTGATTCAGCTTTTCAGTTATATTTTTATGGAACATAATTTTTTTGCCAACAGGTAGCTGAAGTTCGACCTCCACTTTTTGTCCGCGGAAATGGTCCTTTCTTGCAATACCAATGGAATGATCAAGATCAAGCAGGTTCTCTGTCGCTTTGATTTTATGATTGATGTTTTTTGCTTTTTCCTCAGCCTCTCTGCCTGTTTTACCGTAACTGATTTTGCTGCAAATCATACTTGTTGTGGTGTCAGCTGATTTAATAGCTGTCAGTTCAACATTTTTATAGAACAAGCTATCCTCTGTGATGTTAAATCCCTCATCTTCTTTATCAATATTGATCCACGCATAATAGCCGCTGTAGCGGACAGATGGCTGGCTGGTAGTGATAAGAAGAATTGAATCAGCATGAGAAGGAATAGCAAAGGCTGTCGTTGTTTGTTTCTTTTGTGAGAAATCGCTTACAATGGAACTGACCAGGTAGAAAAATGAAATCCATCCGATTGTCCACAATGTTGCGAAAATATAACTCAGGTAATGTTTAGAAGATTGTACACCTGCTATTTTTCGAATGATCCAGATGATAATTGAAACTGCGGGAGTGAGAAAGAAAAAAAGGATTGTTCCCCAGAAAGCCCACTCCTGTGCATTTTCGGAAAAAACAACATCGCTCATTGGAGACATGACAACTGAGCCAACTGTGAGTCCGGAAAATGCCATCATTAAGGCAAACGCAATTGAGCCGATAAAGATCCAGAAAACCACTTTAAAAAATATGCCTATCATATGTACAACCCTGTTTCCTGTAGTTCCTGCACCGCGGCTGATTTTTTGACTTAGCATACCGGCTGTTTCGCTCGCCTCTTTGCTCATTTTTTCTGCCCCCGACTTTATTTGTTTGCCGACATTTTCCAATCTGCCTTTTACGCCTTGCATTTCATCTTGTACAGCAGATTTAATACTGCTTACATCAATTTTATCACCGCGCATTTGCATCTTTTCAGTTGGTGTTTTGGCAACAGGTAATACAATCCATAGGATGATGTAGGTTAAAAACAAAGTGCCTCCAAATCCGCCTGTAAGTATAAAAAGATGGGAGAACGCAGAGGAGAAAATACCGGCAATGACGGGAATCAGAAAAATAATTCTTGGTATCCAGACAGGGATGTTGAAGTATGAAGCAATACCGCCACATATACCGGCAATTACTTTCTGATCAGGATTTCTGAAAAGACGTTTTTGTGTTAGTGCTGTCAGAGGTTGCTCAGGCAATACAATCCAGAGTATCAGATAAATCAAAATGCCTGTACCACCACCAACAGACAGGAGTGCAAAAAGTACACGTATAACCGTTGGATCAATACGAAGTGTATGCGCAATGCCGCTGCAGACGCCGCCAAGTATCTTATCATTGCTGTTTCTCATGAGAGATCCTTTTGGCGCATTTGCTGAAGGATTGGATGAGCTTGCTTCTGCCCGTTCTTGCGGTTCGCCGTCTAATTTTTCAAAATCTTCCACTTTACCCATTCCGGCAATCACTGAAGATGCGATTAGATCTGTAATACAGAGTGCGCCCTTTTTAATTTCTTTTTCAAAAAGTTCAGCAATACGGTCTTCTATGTCATTGATAATTTCGTCTCTTCCTTCTTCATTTTGAAAGTAAGCACGCAAACTTTGGATATAATTTTGAACTTGTTCGAATGCAGATTCTTCTATAGGGATAATCCGTCCCTGGAAGTTGATATTGAGTACTTTTTTCATATGTGAATAGTTATAGTTTTAATGGTCATATGTTATGCCCTAAAAAAAGTAAAAACTGAAAAGTTAAAAGTTGAAAGTAAAATAC
>JBIIPV010000109.1:0-4824 GCA_044342435.1 Lacibacter sp.
AAGTATATGCAATCTAATTTCACAGGTCCAATGCCAGTATTGGTTTGTGACCTTTTTTTATTTTAGCACACTTGGGAAATAAATTGACTGCTAAGTTTTCTTACTAAGAAAAATTGAGTTTGTAAAATGGATTATTGCGTTTTATTATCGAAAAATAAAACGAATAACGAATAACGAATAACGAATAACCTCTTTTACACGTTAAACCTGAAATGCATCACATCTCCGTCTTTCACCAGGTATTCTTTCCCTTCTATTCTTAATTTACCGGTATCGCGACAAGCGGCTTCACTTTTATAATTCACATAGTCGTCGTAGGAAATGACTTCGGCTTTGATAAATCCTTTTTCAAAATCTGTATGTATTACACCTGCACACTGGGGTGCCTTCCAACCTTTGTGAAATGTCCATGCACGCACTTCCTGTACACCTGCTGTAAAGTAAGTTTGTAGTCCAAGTAATTGGTAGGTTGAATGGATCAAACGGTTCAGTGCAGGCTCAGTCATTTTGTATTCATCCATGAATAATTGCTTATCGTCGGGATCTTCCATTTCGCTGATCTGGGCTTCTATGTGGTTGTTCATGATGATTACCTCTGCATGTTCAGCAGCTACAGCATCAGCCAAAGCCTGAGAAAAACGATTTCCTGTTTGCATACTCGCCTCGTCCACGTTAGCTACATAGAGAACCTTCTTCTCCGTAAGAAAAAACGAGTCCCTGATAAGTTCCTTTTCAGTACTGTTCAGATCCAGACTGCGGATACTTTTTCCTGCTTCCAGATGTGTTTTACAACGCAACAGCACATCCAACTCCGTTTTGGCTTTTGCATCACCTGCTTTTGCCTGCTTTTCTATTCGCTGTATTTTCTTTTCTACGGTTTCCAAGTCTTTCAGCTGTAACTCTGTATCAATGATGTCCTTGTCGCCAACCGGGTTTATAGCGCCTTCTTCTCTGAGTACATTTTCATCTTCAAAACAACGAATCACGTGGATGATTGCATCCACCTCACGGATATTGGCGAGAAATTTATTGCCCAGGCCTTCTCCCTTGCTCGCGCCTTTTACAAGGCCGGCAATATCTACTATCTCAATTTGCGTGGGCACAATTCTATCCGGTTGTACCAGTTCTGCAAGTGTAGATAAACGTTCATCGGGAACGTCCACCAGTCCCACATTGGGTTCGATGGTGCAAAAACGGTAATTGCTTGCCTGTGCTTTTGCATTGTTGCTGACAGCATTGAAGAG
The DNA here is from genome assembly GCA_044342435.1 of Lacibacter sp. Lineage (GTDB taxonomy): Bacteria > Bacteroidota > Bacteroidia > Chitinophagales > Chitinophagaceae > Lacibacter. The sequence continues at coordinate 1,245 of JBIIPV010000109.1, forward strand.
GGTGGACTTGCCCACATTTGGTAAACCAACGATACCTGCTTTTAAACCCATTGTATGTGTTTTAGATGACGGGGCGCAAATATAGGATAGAATCGTTGGCTGAAGAAAGAAGAGTCGGAGAGTCCATTAGTCAGTAAGTCCGTAAGATATTTGAATATTGTTATGAGTGTTTTAGAGAGACTCAGCGTTTAACTCATTTTCTTAATTCTCTGCGCCGAAAAAAGGAAACACTTATTCTGTTCTCTTCTGAGAAGAAGTCGGCGTTTACTCAAAACTGATAACTGATAACTGATAACGGATAACAGCCAGCCGTATTTGCGTGAAAAATATTTAGTCCGGTAGTTCGCAAGACCGGGAAGACGGAAGAAGTTACGTGTAAGTTTTAAAGCCAAAAAACCGTCTATAACTCGCAGCTATTCAGACAGAAAAAAAAATATTGATGCTGTCAATTTGTTGCATTCAGATATTTTACCATACCAACCATAAGTGCAACCATTAAGCCTGCCAGAGCTATGCCGGTACCTACCATCCATTTTACAAGTTCAACCTTTGCGTTTGAGAAATCTTGTTTTAGAAGATGAATATCAACTTTGGTAGCGAGGGTAATTGTTTTTTCTTCCAGTTTTTTATCCACTCTTGCTTCAACAAATTCAACGAGATATTTAGCTTCAGGTCGGCCAAGTTTTGATGCTAATAATTCGTAAAGTTGTATTTCAGAGATGGTCATAATTATAGTGGTGTTTTAGCAAAGGTAAAAATATTTAATAGCTTGCCAAAGGCTTTTTCCTGTTAAAAAATGGGAAGAAGTTACGGGTTACCGGTTACGTGTTTCGAGTAAGCTTTGCGCCTTAAACCCTTTGCGACTTTGCGTGAAATAATAAAAGACCGGGAGTCCGTTAGTCCATTAATAATGTTAATCATTTCATCAGTTTAATCATAATTCATGACATTCTTTGGCGCGTAGAAAGGAGGAAAGGAGGTTTCGCAGAGTTTTCTAAACATCTAAACGCCTAAACAATTTAAAATATCGAGAGGACTTTTTCTTACTTAAAAATATCAGGAGAATTCTTGATTCAACAGATAATGATTAATTTTAAGTTTGTGAAAACACCTGTTATGATCGTATCAGAAATAACATTATTTAATACATTGAAAAACAAATTAGGAGAACAGGAAGCACAGGCTGTAGTAGAAGGAATTATGACTGCCGTAGCAGAAGAATTCAATAATAAAAAAGATATGTTGGCAACAAAAAATGACATGTTTCTTCTGCAAAATAATATGGAGAAATTAAATGCAGAATTATTGGTTATTAAATGGATGCTCGGCTTTGTGCTTGCCGGAATGCTTTCTTTGATTGTGAAATCATTTTTCTAAATCTGGTTATACTTATACCTATTTCAATATCGAATAGAGAAGATTCGTTCTACCCTGGAGTATGCCTTTAGGCGACCCGGGGGAAGCGTCATTGATGTTCCAGGGGGCACCCTAGACCCCGGGTTGTACAATCAAGACATCCCGTAACTCGTAACCCGTAACTTTTTCCGGTACAACGCCGGAAAAATTACAAAGAAGATTTTGGCAATTAGATAAAAAACATCAATCTTGAGCTATTAACCCAAAATAGATTTTATTTACACATGGCATTAAGCAGAATCTGGAGCGCATTTATCTTGGTAGCAGTTCTTGCAGGATTGCTTCACTATTTATTTATCCCCGGTTATCAGGATATTTTTTATTGGATGGTCGTTGGCAAGTCAGATGATCCAGCCAATCTCACCAAAGTGGATGGCATCATTGAAACCTGTAAAACAGCTGTCAACATTTGTATTCAACTGATTGGCATATTGGCCCTTTTCATGGGTTTTATGCGCATAGCAGAACTGGCAGGAGCCATTCGTTTTCTTTCCAGAATCATTGCGCCTTTTTTTTCCCGCATCTTCCCCGAAGTGCCGAAAGGGCATCCTGCATTCGGACACATGATGATGAATTTCAGTGCCAACCTGCTCAACCTCGATAATGCAGCAACGCCATTTGGTTTAAAAGCGATGGAAAGTTTGCAGGAGTTGAATCCGCATAAGGACAAAGCAAGTAATGCACAGCTGATGTTTCTGTGCCTGCATGCTTCAGGATTAACCTTGATTCCTGTCAGCATCATTGCTGCACGCGCCTCACTGAAAGCTGCCAACGCCACGGATATCTTCGTGCCTTGTATGGTTGCAACTTTTGCGGCTACTCTTGCCGCTTTGCTGATTGTTTCTTATAAACAACGAATATCACTACTTCAACCCGTGATCCTTTTATGGATTCTTGGTATATCGGCTGTCATCGGTGCACTTGTTATGTTTTTGACCTCTCTCAATACTGAAGGACTGCAGTCTATGTCAAAACTCATCAGCAATGGACTGATCCTGCTTATTTTCACCATCATTGTTGCAGGCGGACTATGGAAAAAAATAAATGTATTTGATGCCTTTGTTGAAGGAGCAAAAGGAGGGTTTGAAACGGCAGTACGCATCATTCCCTATCTGGTAGGGATGCTGGTTGCTATTAGTCTGCTTCGCTCCAGCGGATCGTTTGATCTGATTATTCAGGGAATGAAGACATTCTTCTCCTGGTTTGGTACCGATACGCGTTTTGTGGATGCATTGCCAACAGCACTCATCAAACCATTAAGCGGAAGCGGTGCAAGGGGGATGATGATTGATACAATGACCACCTTCGGAGCGGATTCTTTTGCCGGGCGACTTGCCTGTATTTTACAGGGTTCCAGTGATACTACTTTTTATGTAGTGGCTGTTTATTTTGGTTCCGTTGCGGTTAGGCATACCCGTTATGCAATTGGAACGATGTTGCTTGCTGATCTGGTTGGCATTATTACTTCGGTTCTGCTCGCTTATCTTTTTTTCGGATAATTAATGTGCCAACTGCTTAATACACCATGCAAAAAGAAGTATTAAAATTTATTCGGATTTCTTTTCTGGCAAGCACTGTATTATGCATCGTGAAATTCATTGCATGGTATTTTACACACTCGCTTGTTATTTTGTCTGATGCGCTTGAATCAATCATCAATGTGGCCGGTTCTGCATTTGCCTGGTACAGCATTTATCTTTCTGCAAAACCAAGAGATGAAGAGCATCCTTATGGTCATGGTAAAATTGAATTTTTCTCAATAGGTTTTGAAGGCGCGTTGATTTTCATTGCAGGTATTGGCATTCTGTATGAATCCGTCAAACATTTTATTGAGCCCGTGCCTGTACATGAAGTAGGCATTGGTTTATGGCTTGTGCTTGGAACCGGGTTGTCCAATTTTATACTTGGCTATTTTCTTCTTCGTGTTGGAAAACAAAAAGACAATCTCACCTTACAGGGCAATGGCCGTCACATCATGAGCGATAGCTATACCAGCCTGGGTGTATTGATTGCACTTGTACTGATTCTCCTTACCGGTATAAAATGGATTGATCCGATTGCTTCATCTATTGCAGGATTCATCATCATCTATACCGGTTACAAGTTGATTAAAAAATCAGTGAGTGGGCTGATGGATGAGGCTGATCCGGAGATGGTAAAAGAG
>JBIIPV010000271.1:0-2724 GCA_044342435.1 Lacibacter sp.
CTGACTCACACTGATGCCTGCAATGAGATCGATATACACTTTCCCGGACGAGCCCCATAATCGGCATCCCTCTGCTTTCACAATTTCCAGAGCAAGCGGAGCGGGAGATGTTTGGGCCACATGTTTAAAAAATAATTCTCTTTGTGTCATAATGATTCAGAACGTAAAATTAAAGGAATATTGAGCCGGGAAAATGAGATATTTGTCAATCATTCAAGAACTCTTTTTATGGCACTGATATTACCGGTAGAAGACAAACAACCTTCATTTGGAAATAACTGCTTCCTTGCTCCCAATTCAACCATTGTGGGTGATGTGATCATGGGAGATGATTGCAGTGTTTGGTTCAATGCAGTGATCCGTGGAGATGTGAACAGTATTCGTATTGGCAATAAAGTCAATATTCAAGACGGAGCAGTATTGCATGCCACCTATCAAAAAACAAAAACGATTATTGGCAACAATGTGAGTATCGGACACAATGCCATTGTACATGGATGTACAATTCATGATGATGTATTAATAGGGATGGGATCCATTGTAATGGACAATGCAGTCGTTCATTCCAATACAATTATTGCAGCAGGCGCTGTTGTACTCGAAGGCACCATTGTAGAAGCCGGAAGTATCTATGCAGGTGTACCGGCAAAAAAAGTAAAAGACATCAGTGAAGAACTGATTAAAGGTGAGATACAAAGAATAGCAAATAACTATCTGCGTTATTCGAAGTGGTTTGAATAAGTTGTTGGTTATTGGTTGTTTGTTAGTTATTTGTTTAATAACTAAAAACAAACAACTAATAACCTTGTGTGGAAAACTCATAACTACAAATAACATCAAACTCCTATTTTTGCCGCGTACTGGTTCACACAAGATGTGATGAAAAGGGAAGTCCGGTGTAATTCCGGCGCTATCCCCGTAGCTGTAAATCCCGAAGCCGTTTCGGCCAGCTTTTAAACAAGATAATCCACTGTCTGGATGCATACAGACGGGAAGGGTGTTTAAAAGTCGGGAAAGCCAGAAGACCTGCCAGCACAGAAACATTTTTTTTGCTTTCGGGAGAAAAGCAGGAAATGCAGGGCCCTGTTCTCATAAGAGATTATTGCGGTCATTCATTTCTCTTTTTATTCGAAGGCAGTCACCTTAAAAACCTTTTTCAACATGAAGAAGCTGTTATTTTTTGTGACTGCTGTATGTTTCAGCAGTCTTTCGCAGGCACAAACAGACACGGTGCCAGGCAGTTTGGATGAAGTAATTATTACCGCAAACAGAATTGAGCAGAAACAATCCCAAACCGGAAAAGTAGTAACGGTTATCGGGAAAGACATTCTGGAGAAAAGTCAAGGACGAACACTCTCACAAGTTTTAAATGACCAGGCCGGCATCACCATCAATGGTGCATTAAATAATGCAGGCACTGTTCAAACGGTTTATATGCGCGGTGCAAACAGTGGTCGCGTTCTGGTATTACTTGATGGCATTCCTGTAGGCGATCCTTCATTCATTAACAATGAATTTGATTTGAATTTCATGTCGGTCAATGATGTTGAGCGAATTGAAATTGCACGCGGCGCACAATCCACTTTGTATGGAAGTGATGCAGTTACAGGAGTGATCAATATCATCACTGTAAAGAAGGATATAAAAAAACCTATTGCATTCAAATCAACCACCAGTGCAGGTAATTACAATACATATAGAGGCAATGTTCAGGCTTATGGCACAAAAGGAAAGTTTACTTATCAGGCAAGACTCAGTCGGATTGGAACAGGAGGTTTTTCTGCTGCTTATGACAGCACCAAGAATCAAAATTTCGACAGAGATGGATATAATGGACAACTAGGTTCTGGATCAGTATCCTATAAAGCCAACGACCGCTTTTCTGTCCGCAGTTTTTTTCAGTACAGTAGTTATAAGAGCGATGTTGATGGAGGAGTTTTCAGAGATGATAAAGATTTTACGATCAACAACAGAAACTTAACCACCGGTGCCGGATTTCATTACAAGGGAAAAGGAATTGATGTAAATGGAAATTATCAGTATAGTCAGAATCGTCGTAATTTTTTAAATGACAGCACGAGCATTTCCGGTTTTTCTAAATATGTGGAAGATAATTATTTCAGCAGAAGCCACTTTGGAGAAGTATATGCTACAATAAAATTAGGAGCAGGCTTTACACTTTTACAAGGAGCCGATTATCGTTATGGTATTTACAATAGTCGTTTCTTATCTATCAGCTCATTCGGACCTTTCGAAGATGTATTTCCTGATACTTCTGTTCATCAGACATCACTTTATACTTCTATTCTCTATTCCGGATCGGGAAATAAATTTCATTTTGAAATAGGCGGTCGAGCCAATCAGCATAGCCGCTACGGGCGCAATGAAACCTGGACTTTTAATCCCACTTATGCATTTAACAACAATCTCCGTTTATTTGGAAGCATTGCGACAGGATTTAAAGCACCCGGCCTTTATCAGCTATTTTCTTCATTTGGCAACAATGATTTGAAACCAGAGAAAAGCATTAATTATGAAATAGGAGTTGAATATAAAACAGCTTCACTTAAACAACGACTTGTTTCTTTTTACAGAGAGATCAATGACGGGATGGATTTTGATTATATCAACTACAAATATTTCAATTTCAGCAGGCAGATTGCCAGAGGTTTTGAATATGAAGGTTTTGTAAAAATATGCTCTGCACTACAAATCAGCGGAAAC
>JBIIPV010000110.1:0-4797 GCA_044342435.1 Lacibacter sp.
TGTTGCTGTCGAAATTTTATGATGACTATCAAATAACGAATGATTTGTTTTAAAATAATCGGAATAAGAAAACAATCAATTTGCATAAACTATCCTGTTTGCAAAAAATGTCAAGCATCAATTTGAAAATTTTATTCAGGAAATTTCCCTGTTAAACACAAAGATTGTCTCCCTTTATGAAAGAAATACAAGACTTACCTTTATCGCATGGCTAAAGTTAAAACAGGTTTTTTTTGTCAGAATTGCGGTTATGAATCTGCAAAATGGATCGGACGTTGTCCTTCCTGCAATGAGTGGAACACCTTTGCTGAAGAACTGATCACAAAAGAAAAAAACAAAACTGTTTCTCAGAACTGGAAAGAGCAGGATTCTCGTTCATCTAAAACAATTGCTTTACAAGAAGTAACAAGCAGTGAAGAAATCAGAATGCCGGCAAATGACGCCGAACTCAACCGCGTGCTGGGCGGCGGAATTGTTCCCGGAAGTTTAATACTTGTTGCCGGCGAACCGGGAATTGGTAAATCAACTTTATTCTTACAACTGGGGCTTGCACTAAAAGGAATACGAACATTGTATATAAGCGGAGAAGAAAGTGAACAGCAAATTAAAATGCGGGCCGACAGACTTCAAATACAAAATGAAGATTTTTATTTATTAACGGAAACCGGAACCAACACCATTTTTCAGGAAATCAAAAAATTGAAACCCGAACTCGTGATTGTTGATTCCATTCAAACGCTTCATTCTCCTTATATAGAAAGCGGAGCAGGTAGCGTGAGTCAGATCCGTGAAACAACAGCCGAACTGCAACGCTTTGCAAAAGAAACAAATACCCCTGTATTTATCATTGGACATATTACAAAAGAAGGAAGTATTGCCGGTCCGAAAATATTGGAGCACATGGTGGATGTTGTATTGCAGTTTGAAGGTGACCGACATTACGCTTACCGTATTCTGCGTACAATGAAGAACCGCTTCGGATCAACATCTGAACTAGGGATATACGAAATGACCAATGAAGGGATGAGGCCGGTGAGTAACCCGAGCGAAATACTCATTACACAGAAAGAACACCCACTGAGTGGCATTGCCATTGCCGCTACCATTGAAGGCATGCGACCTTTGCTCATTGAAGTGCAGGCTCTCGTAACAACAAGCGTATATGGGACACCCCAGAGAACTGTTTCCGGTTTTGATCTTCGTCGCCTGCAACTCTTATTGGCAGTACTCGAAAAAAGAGGAGGTTTTCAGTTGGGCAACAAAGATGTTTTTTTAAATATCGCGGGCGGTTTAAAAGTAGAAGACCCATCGATTGATCTGGCTGTGTTATGTGCATTGTTATCGAGTTATGATGATGTGCCGCTTCATCAAAAAATTTGTTTCGCCGGAGAGATTGGTCTTAGCGGCGAAATTCGCGCCGTAAACAGAATCGAACAAAGAATCGCTGAAGCTGAAAAACTGGGCTTTGAGAAAATCATCATCAGCCGCTACAACTTCGCCAACCAAAAAAATAATGACAAAAAACTATTGCAAAAATTTAAAATCGAGGTCATTCAACTGAGTAAAGTAGAAGAACTCTATCAATATCTTTTTACGTGATCACTGATTTATTGAAACAAAGAACGCTCGACCTGTTACACCTTTTCTATCCACACATCTGCCCGGGTTGTAAAACAGATTGCTTATCAACAGATGAAGCTGTTTGCGCAATTTGTATTGCTTCGTTTCCTGAAACAGGTTTTGAACAAATACCGGGCAACCCCGTTGAAAAAATCTTTTATGGAAGACTCCGGGTGAAAGCAGCCGCGGCGGCATTTTATTTTTCAAAAGATTCTGTTTTGCAAAATTTGATTCATGCAATAAAATATGAGAAGAAAAAAGAAGCGGGAATTACACTTGGAGAGACAATGGGGAAAAAACTCCTGAACACAACTCTGTTCAATAACACCGACATCATCGTTCCGCTTCCGATGCATCCCAAAAAACAAAAATTGAGAGGTTATAACCAGGCAGGTATCATCGCCAACGGCATTTCAAAAATAACGGGCTGGGCTTTATGTGAACAGCTTGTCGTTAAAACAGAAAGCACAACATCACAAACAAAAAAGGGAAGAAATGAAAGATGGCAGAATGTGAAAGACGGCTTCTTTACATTGGAGCCTGCTAAAATGAAAGGCAAACACATTTTACTGGTAGATGATGTAGTTACCACAGGAGCCACCATTGAAGCCTGCGGCAATGCCATTCTTTCTGCAGGTCCGGCTTCTTTGAGTATTTATACCCTTGCATGGTCGACCGGAAGTTAAATGTTACCCAAAATAAAATCGTGTTGATCTACTATCCTTATCACAAAATGAACCTTTCGGTTTAACTTTACACATCGTGAAAAGAATCAGCTTTTTTTTACTACTTACTTTATCTGTTTATCTGACTGCCTGTATCAAAGATCTTGCGTTCGATGAATCAGGCAGATTTCGTATCGACAACGATACGGTCCGCTTTGATACAGTATTCACCACTGCCGGATCTGTAACAGGCTACTTCCTCATTAAAAACGAGAACAAACAAGCCATCCGCATTTCCAATTTGGAGTTGATGGGGGGAAGTAATTCGTTTTTCAGAATCAATGTTGATGGTAGTCCCGGTACTCAATTCAATAATCTGGAGATTGAAGGAGAAGACAGCATGTATGTATTTGTTCGTGTAAACATCCAACCCAACAACAACCAGCTTCCATTTCTGATCCGCGACAGCATCCGGATTCAGGCAAACGGATTCACCTCTTTCAAGCAACTCGAAGCCTGGGGGCAAAACGCGCACTACATCAGAAACGGAGTACTGAAAAATGACACCACCTGGAGCAACGACCTCCCCTTTGTGATCCTGGGAGGTTTCACCATCGATACAACAGCCAGACTCACTATTCAAAAAGGAACCCGGATTCATCTGAACGCAGATGCTCCAATTATAGTTAACGGCACACTCATTGTTAACGGAACAAAGAACGACAGTGTTGTATTTCAGGGAAACAGACTCGATGAGCCATATAAAAATTTCCCGGGAAGCTGGCCCGGTATCTATTTCAGAGGAAGCAGCCGCGATAACCAACTTACGCATGCCAGAATCAAAAATGCTTACCAGGGGATAGTCGCAGAACAACCTGCAAATAACACGAACCCCAAAATCAAATTAAACAATTGCATCATTGACCAGGCTTTTGATGCAGGTTTGTTGGGGATTAATTCAAGCTTAGAAGTTAATAATACACTTATCAGCAATTGCGGCAATAACGTAGCGCTTGTGCTTGGTGGAAATTATTTATTTAACCATTGCACGGTAGTGAGTTATTCCAGTTCTTATCTCAGCCATAAAAATCCGGTTCTGCTGGCCAGTAATTTCATCAAACAAAACAACCAGATTTTTGCCGCTTCTTTAACTGCCCGTTTTGAAAACAGTATTTTCTGGGGAAGTGAAGGTTTTGTCGATAACGAAGTGGTGGTGCAAAAGGATGGAACAGCAGCGCTGAATGTAGTATTCGACCACGTGTTGTTCAGGGTAAAAGAAGATCCGAAAGATGTAACACTTATTAATATCATCCGCAACCAGGATCCCTCTTTTGACAGTGTTGATGTGAGCAAACGTTATTATGATTTTCGTTTGAAAAACAATTCGCCGGCTATCAACAAAGGAAAGGCAAGTTCACTTACAACCGACTTCTACGGACTACCAAGAAATGGATTACCCGATCTGGGTTGTTATGAGAGACAATGATGGTTGGCAGATAAAGGTTAACTGTTATTTTTTGGCGCAGAGAAAGGAGATCGCAAAGGATGACGCAGAGCAGTCCTCTGCGTTTACCTTCTTTTCTCATTTCTTAGCGCCCAATAAAATTTTACAGAAGTCATAAGTCTATGACTGCCTCACTTATAATTTAAAAATAAACCCCTACTTATGAACCAACAGTGCCATTTTTTGTTTGTTATAAACACAAAATGATTGATATGTATCGTATTCTTTTCATAGCCTTTTTCAGCTTTTTCTTTTCAACCATGCAAGCTCAAAAAACATCATCTGTTCATGATTTTAAAGTAACATCATTAGATGGTGGAACCATCGACTTTTCCGATTTCAAAGGAAAAAAAATATTAATTGTCAATACCGCCTCCCGTTGCGGATTTACGCGCCAGTACAAAGACCTGGAAGAACTCCATGATAAGTACAAAGACAAGCTGGTCATTGTCGGTTTCCCGGCAAACAATTTCGGCGGACAAGAGCCCGGAAGCAATGAAGAAATCCGTGAGTTTTGCACGAAAAATTATGGCGTGAGTTTCCCGATGGCCTCCAAAGTAAGCGTGAAAGGCAAAGACATCCATCCGCTATTCAGCTGGCTGACCAATAAATCTCAAAACGGTGTGATGGATGCTGAAATCAGATGGAATTTCGGGAAATTTCTCATCGATGAAAACGGCAAACCAATCGCCTATTTCGGAAGCGGCACTAATCCGATGAGTGATGATATTGTATCCCGGCTTCAATGATGAATATCCTTCTGCTTTGTTCCCTAACTTCGCTTCATGCGGTTTGAAGATGTCATTGGACAAGCACCATTAATCGAGCGATTAAGGAGCATGGTGGATCATAACAGATTGAGCCATGCTATTCTCCTCATTGGCAGAGAAGGCAATGGAGGTCTTCCCCTTGCGCTGGCTTTGAGCACCTATATCATGGAGCAGGCTGATGCCCGAAAACAAATACCGGCCGAAGCTGGTCTTTTCGGAGAAACAATACCTGCACAGG
>JBIIPV010000111.1:0-4792 GCA_044342435.1 Lacibacter sp.
CAAAAGCATGGGAATGAAAGATTTTTAATTTTAAGTGTCAACACCAGACTTGAACATTATACCTGCGCAATTGAAATCATCAAAGAAAATATATTTCTTGGAGTTGGTTCAGGCAATTTAGCGCCTATGCTAGACTCCTGTTACAATAGGCACAACACTCAACTCACAAAAAACGGCAGGCATTTTAATGTACATAATGAATTTCTGGAAGAAACCGCGAGGCATGGCTTCATCGGATTATCAGTTTATATCGCATGCTTCTTTTTCTTTTTCAGACAGGCCCTGCGGAAAAAAGACCATCGTTATTTGCAATTACTCCTGATTGTCGTGCTGGCATGTATGACCGAAACAGTGTTTTCCAGAGCGCAAGGTGTTTTGATGGTTGGTTTTTTTAACGCCCTATTTTATCTTGGAAAAGAAAAATCGTAGCCTGATTAGCCCAGTTGATTTTTCAATAAACCACTCAACTGGTCGGTATTCAACGGATCAAAATATGTCACACGATCTCCGCAAACTTCGGGCATCGGACCCGCATTTGAACACAACACCGGAGTACCGGTTGCAAGTGCTTCAAGAGGAGGATAACCAAAGCCTTCATAGAGAGAAGGGAAAACAAATACCTTCGCCGCGCGGTATAATGCCGGCAGGTCATCATCGGCAACTAAACCGGTAAACAATACTCTCTTTTTTAATTCGGGATGATGGTCTAAATACAACCCTGTATTGCGATCCTCAGTCAGAAATCCACTCTCTTTCCCTGCAACAACAAGATTTACCTGCGAAAAATCATTCATGATGTTTTCAAAAGATTTCAGCAATGTTATCAGGTTTTTATGTGGCTTTAAATTGCCTACAAAAAGTATATAAGGTTCATTGATGTTGTATTTTCTCAGAACCTGATCCACATCTCCTTCCGCATATTTTTTTTCATGGAATTTTTTATCCACCTCGTTGAGAACGACTTCCACTTTATCTCCAACATCAAAAAAGGACAACAATTCATTCCGGGAGAACTGCGAAACAGTGATGATTCGATTCGAGAGTCGGCATGCAGCCGAGAACAACATCTTCGCATATGATTTCTTCAAAAAACCAAGCTGCTCAGCAAAACGCAGGTGGTATAGGTCATGAATAGTGACCCATCTTTTCTTTGCCTTAATAGGTAATATGGGCACATTGTAATGCGGCGACCAGAAAATATCACAGGCAGGAATGAAGAAAGGATAAAGAATTTGTTCGCTTAAACTATAAATCGGTGATTTAAATTCTATTTGCCTAACTCCTTTCAAATTATCAATGCCGCCCTTTGGAACCAGCAATATCAGCTCATAAGCATCATCGCTAACTAACAAATCTATCTGGTGTCTGATATATCGGCCAATACCGGAATGCCTGTACATTCTGGCATCTAGACACAGTTTCATTATTCTTCCGCTATGTTCCTGCAATTGATTTTTCATATCTTGCGTCTGAATGGAGAAAACCTGTTTACTCCACTTCGCGCTAAGGTAATGTCATATTCAGAAAAATTAAAAATTGCTGTTGTACACGACTGGTTTGATAAGTATGCAGGCTCCGAGCGTGTGGTTGAACAAATCCTTCATGTTTTCCCTCAAGCCGATCTTTTCTCACTTGTTGACTTTTTACAGTCAAATGAGCGTGGCTTCCTTCAAGAGAAAACCGCCAAAACAACTTTCGTTCAGAATCTCCCCTTTGCGAGAAAAAGCTTCAGGAGTTACCTGCCATTTTTCCCTTTAGCCATCGAGCAATTAGACCTTAGTGGGTATGATCTGATTCTCTCATCTTCTCATGCTGTTGCAAAAGGCATCCTGACCAATCCAGACCAGCTGCACATCTGTTATTGCCACTCACCGGTTCGTTATGCGTGGGACCTCTATCATACTTACATCAGAGAAGCAGGATATCGGAGAGGGCTGAAAAGTTTTTTTGTGAAAATGGTTCTGCATTATTTACGAATCTGGGATCAATCGGGCAATCACCGCGTGAATTACTTTATTGCCAATTCGAACCATGTAAAAAAACGTATCCGTAATATTTATCAGCGCGAAGCCTCCGTCATTTTCCCTCCGGTTGATACAGCATCGTTTTCATGTGAAGAAAAAAAAGAAGACTATTACTTTACGGCAGCAAGAATGGTTTCGTACAAAAGACTTGATCTGCTTGCAGAAGCATTTAGCTTGATGCCTGATAAACGACTTGTGATTGCAGGGAAAGGAGAAGAATTGAAGAAAATCAGAAAAAAAGCAGGCAACAACATCACCATCCTCAATCACCTGAGTCAGAAAGACTTCATCGAACATATAAGAAAAGCAAAAGCATTTGTTTATGCCGCGGAAGAAGATTTCGGAATTGTGATGGCCGAGGCGCAGGCAGCCGGTACGCCGGTGATTGCTTACAGGAAAGGAGGTGCTTCAGAAATTGTTTCAGACGGAGGAACTGGGATTCTTTTTGCGGAGCAAACAACGGACTCAATCATAGATGCCGTCAATATATTTGAATCTTCTTCTTTTGATCCGGTAACCATTAGCAAACGGGCTTCCGGGTTTTCCATCGCACGATTCAGGGAAGAATACTTCAACTATGTAGAAAACTGTTGTGCCGAATTTTTTAATTTGCAGAAGTAAAGAGATTTTCTTTTTCTTTAAAACTGTAAGACCATTTCTTCATCATCATCTTCTATATTATCCGGTTCAGTAGAATACCTGAAAGGAGTAGGTCCGCTAAGAGCAGACTTACTCAATAAGGAACTGCAGATATTCACTTTGAAAGACCTACTGGAACACATCCCATTCCGACATATTGATAAAAGTAAAAGAGCTTACATATCGGATCTGAATCCGCAAATAGACACCGCATTGCTGCATGGTGTTTTACAGTTTATTGAAATAGTCGGCAAAAACGCATCAAGAAGACTGCAGGCACAACTCAGAGACGAAAGCGGAACCATGACATTAACCTGGTTTCAGGGTGTTTCATGGGTGCAGAAAAGATTAAAATCCGGTGAAAAGTATGTTGTATTTGGCAAAGTCAGCTTTTTCATGGGACAGCCCCAGATCGTTCATCCGGAAATAGAATTACTGACTTCAGAAAATGGACTTGCGCCCGGATGGGAACCCGTATATCCATCTACCGAAAAACTAAAAGCAAAAGGATTAAACGGAAGATCAATTGGCAAATTAACTGCAAACCTGCTTCAACAACTAAGAGCTTCCGATATAACTGAGAACCTGCCTGATTCTTTACTAAAAACTAAAAAGTTCCCCTCCCGGTTCGATGCATTTAACACCGTCCATTTTCCTGTAAGCATGGAGCAATACCAGCATGCAGTGAAGAGATTAAAGTTTGAAGAATTTTTCTTCAGCCAGCTACATCTGGCGATGATCAGAAGCAAACGACACCGTTTTACGAAAGGACAGGTATTTAATCAGGTAGGCGACTATTTTCTTACATTTTATGAAAAACACCTGCCGTTTCCTCTAACGAATGCACAAAAACGTGTTGTAAAAGAAATCAGACAGGATACTGCAAGAGGAATACAAATGAACCGTTTGCTTCAGGGAGATGTGGGAAGCGGAAAAACGATTGTTGCATTGCTTGTGATGCTCATTGCTGCTGACAACGGATTTCAAAGTTGTTTGATGGCTCCAACTGAAATACTTGCTCAGCAACATTATGCGAATATTAGTCGTTTACTGAAAGATATGCCTGTAGAAATACATCTCCTTACAGGATCAACGAAAAAATCAGAACGCAACAAATTATTGCATGAAGTAAGTGAAGGGAAAACACATATTCTTATCGGCACACATGCGTTGATTGAAGATCCGGTACAGTTTAAAAACCTCGGACTGGCTATCATTGACGAACAACATCGCTTCGGCGTGGCACAGCGTGCAAAACTTCAAAAGAAAAATACGATCCCTCCGCATGTACTGGTGATGACTGCCACACCTATACCTCGCACGATGGCCATGACTGCCTTCGGAGATTTGGATTGCAGCATCATGGATGAATTGCCTCCTGGCAGAAAACCGGTTACAACCGTTCACCGCACTGATGCATCAAGGCCCGGTGTGATGGATTTTGTGAAAAAAGAAATCGCGAATGGACGACAAGCTTATTTCATCTATCCATTGATTGAAGAAAGTGCGAAAGTGGATTTTGAAAACCTCATGAAAGGATATGAAGAAGTGAAAGCATTTTTTCCTGAACCATCTAACTATATCAGCATGGTTCATGGTAAACAAACACCGGAAGTGAAAGAAAACAACATGCATCGTTTTAAAACCGGAGACACACAGATCATGGTTGCAACAACTGTGATTGAAGTGGGCGTGGATGTGCCCAATGCTTCTGTGATGGTGATTGAGAGCGCGGACAGGTTTGGATTGTCGCAACTGCATCAGTTGAGAGGACGGGTGGGAAGAGGAAGTGAACAAAGCTTTTGCATCCTGCTTACCGGAAATCAGATAAGTAAAGACAGCAGAGAGCGTCTTCAAACCATGTGTGCAACCAACGACGGTTTTCTGATTGCAGAGAAAGACCTCGAACTCAGAGGGCCCGGAGACATTGAAGGCACCAGACAAAGCGGAGCATTGCAATTCAAAATGGCAGACATCGTACAGGATAAGGAAATATTACACGAAGCTGCACAATATGCCGAACAACTGATTGATGCAGATCCCGAGCTTCAATTAGAGGAACACAAAATGATCAAAGCATTTATGCTAACCAAACAAGGAAAAACCGAGTGGGGTAAAATTGCCTAGAA
>JBIIPV010000112.1:0-4788 GCA_044342435.1 Lacibacter sp.
CGCTTGCCCCTTCTCCTATAATCACACAAATGACCGGCACACGTAAACGAATCATCTCATAAATATTTCTGGCTATTGCCTCTCCCTGACCTCTTTCCTCTGCTTCAAGTCCGGGAAAAGCACCTGGAGTATCAATGAGTGTAACAATTGGTTTGTTGAATTTTTCGGCCAGCTTCATCAATCTCAATGCCTTTCGATATCCTTCCGGGTTGGCCATACCGAAATTGCGAAGTTGACGCATTTTGGTATTGCTCCCCTTTTGCTGACCAATGAACATAACAGTTTGCCCATCTAAATCAGCAAAACCTCCCACCATTGCTTTATCATCTTTCACACCCCGGTCGCCATGTAATTCCACAAAATCGGTACACATCTTGTCAATATACTTCAGGGTATAAGGTCTGTCAGGATGACGACTTAACTGAACTTTCTGCCAGCTGCTAAGATTTTGGGTGATCTCTGACCTTTTTTCCAGCATTCTTTTTTCCAGCTGCTCGATTGTATCAGTATAATCAACATCCGTATTATTTTCTGCCAGTTTCCGGACTTCAAGTAACTGGTCGGCCAACTCTTTAACCGGCTGCTCCAATTCAATGAATTGGCGATTTTCCAGTGCAGGCATAGTCTGTAATTTTTTAAGGAAGGCAAAAGTAACAAAAAATGTACGGATAGGATTTCAGGAGCCTAACAAATAGTAAGTAGTACAACAAACTAATGTTGTGTAAGATTGCAGAAATCAATTGTTTGATGAGAAAGCTAAACAAACCGTACTCCAATTTGCGTTTAAAATTTATACAGAATTTGAAAATTAAACCCGGTTTGATTTTTATTCTCCGGCTGAGATAAAGATCTCTGCATAAGTATGGTTTGTGACCAGCGCAGCCAAAAACTTAATTTCTTACCATAATCATATTGCAGGTTGATGTAATACCTTTTTCCCTTTCCTTGGAAAGAAGGAATAGAAAAACGGAATAATACATCATTTTCATAAGCATAAATCCGGCTTTCATAACTATCCGTTTCAAAAAACTGAAAACGCAATCCGGCAGAGTAAGGTTTCATCATGGGTCGAAAAATCAAATCAGAAAATGTGAGAAAGCCTTGCTCGGGTTGAATATCACCGGTATAAACCCAGTTCATTTCGGCCCGAGCCCTCCATATAAAAGAGGGGTTTATTTTTATTTGCACCTGCGTTCGCCAGTTACGGCTTCGAACAGAATTATCATGATATGCTCCTTCGGAAATCTCTTGCACAGGATTTTCTGTATCTGTTTTCACCTTAAAACGAGTAATGATTTCCGCATCTTTGCCTAAACGATGAGTCATCTGTAAGCACAATTCCGTTCCGGAAGATGGTGCATCTTTTCTATATTTCAACCAGGGAAACCGAAAAAAATCTGCATATCCCTCTATTCTCCATTTGACGGAAGGTTTGAAACTCACTCCTGCAAAAAATCCGCGCTCGTTCGACACTGAAGCAGACTCCGTAAAAGCGTTTCCAAATAACGTTTGATAAGCAGGTGATATATGACGCGAAACAAATGATAAAGACAATCGACTATCCACACTTATTAGTAGTCCGCTCAACCATGCAGTTGATTTGAAATTGTGAAAGGCCAGCTCTCCAAACCAATGTAAATTCCTATGAGTGATTGACCAATCAGCACTCAAATTTGTCATGGATTTACCTCTAAAAGAGAACAGATGATACGGCAAATCCGCCTTTTTCATGAAAGCACTCATCTCATAATGCAAAGCATTCAAGGAAACTTTTCTGAGGGCATTGCCATACTGAAAAGAAAAACCATAAGTGCTCATCTTCCATTTGTTCTTCTGTTCGAACTCTGAAACAGTTCTGTGTAACCCATCTGTTTTCCAGGATTGAATGAATGTTCTGCCATTGATACTATCCATCCCAACGGATCCATCCATTTTTCTTGTTGAAAAAAAACCGGTAAATGCCCAGCTCTCTTTGCCAATGGTTATACCAACACCTCTCTGAAAAAAAACTTCTCCTGAAGAATGATATGGCCTCAATACAGGAGACTGCCTTTTGATCTGTATGATGTCGGGGCTTTTCTTAAAAGCCATGCTTTGCCAATGTATCAGGCCTTGTCCGATATTCACAGAATAATCACCCAGTGCCAAACATTTTATAATGCCCATTTTTCTTAAAAATATATGTGCAGAGTAAAAATCAAATCCTTTATTCCTTTTTTGCCCAAACCAACTTTCTCCAGGATCTTTTTCTCCGGTTAATCCCCATTGGAGCAAATGTCCGTACCTGTATTGCAAACGTGTAAACACTTGTTCTTGAGATCCCAACTGAAGAGAATTAGTCTTATCGGACGAAACCGTCACTCTGCTGAGAAGTGAATACTCTCCTTTTCTAAACCTTGTTGCAAGGTCATCTTTTATAGTGGTCGTTGATCCAATCCTGATATAAGGAAGTATTTTCTGAATAGTCTCTTCATCCCATAGTGGAACTGCCTGTAATTCATATATCAATAATAAGCCCCCAGCCAATTTTCGATATTGAAGAAAAGAATTTATCTGCAGATCTGTGAGAAAAGAAAACTGTTGCAGATCGGCTGATTCAGCGCAATTTATATCCAGTGGCTTCTTCAGGTAATATGCCACAGCATGCTGATAAAAATCATCTTCCGGCAAAGCATTCTCCTGCTCAGTCATTTGTTCAATGGCATCTTGAACGGAAGGCTCTTGTGAAAAGCAATATGTATAAAACAACAATGATAACCCTGTTAAAATAAGTTTGATCCCCTTCATGTTGATGATTAAAAAAAATAATGCCAAACTACTGATGGACTAAACCCTAAATCCTGGTGCCACTTCAACCCTGTTAGATATCTCCATTTATTTTTACACAGTACCGCATTGATAAAAAACTGTCGTGAAGCGGAATGTATACCGCCTCTTATTTCCCAGACCGGCAGTGGACGATAACGAATTGCAACTGCAATGTTCGGCACCTTGTCTTCTTCTTTGATCAATTCTGCTGCGATGCCGGTCATTTCAGAAATCTTATAACCTAGACCAATCCTGAACACGATTGGTATTTTAGAAGATGAACCGCGAATGTGCATGATGCCCAGTGGATTGCTGACACTCCAACCCACAACCAGATTTTGATTGAGCAGATACCGGAAACCTAACTGCGAATGAATGGCTGAACGAAACGAATAGCCTGGGATTTTTAATTGTAAATAATTGAACTGAAGTCCAAGATCAGCTTTTGAACCGAGCATCCTGGCATAACATACTCCAAGCTTGGTTTCGGCATATTGATTAAACCCGAAGTAATTCAACCTGCCGATCCAGCTTCCGGAGGAAACAGGTACGGCCAATGAAAAAGAGAGTTGATTCAGTGAATGGAATCCGTACATCTTTTCTGCCGAAAGGGCTAAAATCCGCTGTGAAAGCCTTGCATTGCAGGCAGCATTGCTGATAGATGAAAAAGGATCCATCCCATCTCTGAAATAGGTGCCCGAAGCGGGATCCTGCAAGTTTCCTGCTGTTTCAGAAAACTGAGCGGAAGAAAAAAAATATAAGAATAGCAGGGAGGTTAACAAACAAATGCGCACAGGAAGGTGTTTTAGCAATTCAAAAATAAATGACGGCTTCCGGCTGTTTTCCCCTAAAATTTTATTTTTTTTCTTTTCACTGTAAAGCAAAAACTGTCAAGTAATTTTGAGGCATGCAATTACTTGATGGAAAAATCGCCTCCGCGGCCATTCAGAAGACCCTGAAAGAAAAAACACAGGCGCTAATCAACACCGGTTATCGCCCACCTCATCTCGCAGCCATTCTTGTCGGCACAAACGGCGCAAGTGAAACGTATGTGGGAGCGAAAGTGAAAACTTGTGCTGAAATCGGCTTTGAATCTACCCTCATCAGACTTCCTGAAACAATTTCAGAGGAAGCGCTGCTCGAAGAGATTGATCGTCTCAATGCTCATCCTACCGTAGATGGCATCCTGGTACAATTGCCTTTGCCGGCTCATATTCGGGAAGAAAAAGTAATTGAAGGCATCCATCCATCCAAAGACGTAGACGGCTTTCATCCTGTGAGCATCGGGAATATGGTTGCAGGCAAACCAAGTTTTATTCCTGCAACACCCTACGGCATTTTGCTGTTGATGGAGCATTTTAATATTGAAACCAAAGGGAAACATGCCGTTGTCATCGGGAGAAGTCATATAGTCGGCACCCCAATAAGTATTCTTCTCAGCAGAAAAGCTTACCCGGGCGATTGCACTGTTACACTTTGTCACTCTGCTACCATCGGTTTAAAAGAAATTTGTCTTCAGGGAGATATTGTGATTGCGGCTCTCGGCAAATCGGAACATATCGGCGCAGATATGATCAAAGAAGGATCCGTTGTGATAGATGTTGGAATTACCAGAGTGAAAGACCCTTCAAAAAAATCCGGATTCTCATTAAAAGGGGATGTGCGATTTGACGAGGTGGCTCCTTTATGCTCTTCGATCACCCCCGTGCCCGGTGGTGTAGGCCCAATGACAATTGCTGCTTTAATGAAAAATACATTTCATGCTTATCAATTGAGAAATTCTATCATATGAGTACAAAGTCTGAGGCCCTTATTTCTACTGATCTACCTGTCATGGAATCTTTCTACACTTTACAGGGGGAAGGAAGATTTCAGGGTAAGGCTGCCTATTTCATCAGACTGGGAGGTTGTGATGTGGGATGTGTATGGTGTGATGTCAAAGATAGCTGGAATGCAGAAAAACATCCACACCTCTCCGTT
>JBIIPV010000113.1:0-4761 GCA_044342435.1 Lacibacter sp.
CGAACCGGAATAATATTTAAGCTAGTGGTTCGTGAAGAAACGAATCACGGCGGTGGGAAATATGACAATCGTTTAAAGAGAAGATTGTGGTGACGAGGTGATAATCAGTTGTCAGTTAGCTGTTATCAGTTGATTGTGGTTAGTTATTTGTAATCACCAGCTTACCCGCCTTCATCAGCTTACTTCTTTGCAGAAATCGGTAGATATATAATCCCGGTTGAAGTTGATTTAATGAAATGATTTCAGGTGAATCAATCAACTCTTTTTCATATACAATTCTTCCTGATAGATCAAAGATCTGCAACGTGCTCGTCGTATCCGTCAATATGGTAAGCGATGAGAATCGATTCAGCGGATTGGGATATAATATTGATTTTTCTTCTCCCAAATAGTAAATGGCATTTTCATTGCTGCTGATTTCTGCTCCGTTATTCAGCTCCAGTATCACCCGATAACTGTTTGTACCACGCAGCAGTTTTGTATCAGAGGTTTTGTATGTAAGTGTATTTAAACTGTTGATACGCGTTAATGTTTCAAATGTGTTTCTGTTGCGTTTTTCAAAACGAATGGCACGCAAACCATAAGTGCTTCCAAGTGATAATGCTAAATCACCTTGCGAGCCATTTAAGTAGGTAAGAAAACTTTTAAAATAACAATCAATTCCTTGTGTCTTGTAATTAAATGTATAAGAACGTGTGAGTGTCTGGTTGTTTACAATAGGTGCCACTGCATAATGAAGTGTTGTGCTGTTGTTTGTTAATAATCCGAAACTGGTGTCTGCCGTTGTAGTGATCAATTGCAGATATCGTTCTCCCAATTGAAATACATTGTATTGTGATACCCCGGGAATTTTATTCCAGAATATTCGAAATGAATCCGGACAATTATACGCTACTTGTGGCTGCATGCGTGGTGCGATAGAAAAAGTGTCGGAGTAGAAGACTCTGTTATTCGTTTCCATCTTCAGTAAAGCGCGTGCAAATACAGTAGGTGGAGAAAAGCGGTAATAAGATTTCGTAAGGTCTGCATTGTTGTTAATTAATTCCCAGCTTTGTCCCTCATCCACACTCAAGTACAATGCACCCTGTGTACTTGCAAGATTGTTTCTCCATCGCAACAGCATCGTATCCTTCGGAATCACTACATCATTTTTATTAGGATATTCCCATTGGAAAACATTTGAGCTGTCGTAAGAATAGGCAACTGAAAAGTTCTGATTACCGGTTTGTATCTTGCTGCCTTTAATCACGATCTCATACGTTCCGGCTACAGGTGCTTTAATGGAAATCTGCTCATTTGTATTCAGTGTGTCACGTTTTCTTACTGCCGGCAATTGCAAAGAATCTTTATGCGGAAATGCATTCAATACCCAGGGCAGCCAGCTTTGTGATGACGACGAATGTTGTAATTCAAGGTCCAGATCATTGATGAGTGCCTTTTTCATTCCAGAGGGTAGGGCAGAGGGATCGGTCCAGCATAAAGTCACTTTCAACTCTTTGATACCTTGCGGTACATCAATGGAAAATCGTTTTGTTTCATTGGGAGAAATGGTTTCGGTAAAATATTCTTTTCGCTGCAGACTCATCATCGACGCATAAGCATCCGCACTTCCATAACCTGAACGGAAATCAATACCTTGTGCATCTACATCTTTTGCGCCGTTTATTAAACATGCTTTGATCAGTGATGCAGGAGCGACAGAGCCATTGTTTTGTAACTGATAAGCATTTTGCAACAACAACCCGATTCCTGAAACAATGGCCGCAGCACCGGAACTGCCATCCTCGCCAAATGCCACCAGTTCGGGTTTCACTCGTCCGTCGAAGGCGGGACCTGCAGAGCTGGCAGGTAATACACGATAAGATGAATCCGTATGTCCAACTGTCAAAATGTTTTTTGCCTGCTTGAAATTGCCGGTCATATTCGAATAGGCATTGATGCCGGTATATATTCCTGTTGAAGGTGTGCTAGTACCATCATTACCTGCGGAAAAAACATGTAGGAGAGAAGGTCGTTCATACATACTTGCATCATAGGCAGCTGCTTCAATGCCGTAAAAATTCTGATTGATGGTGCCGTATGAATGATTCTGAATATGCACCGGCCCTTGACCGTAAAAAGAAGAAGGTTCCGGCAATAAATTCATAAAGCTAACTGAATTCATTTTTGCTCCGGGTGCTACACCAAGTGATCCGTGCCAAGTATTGCCTGCTCCGGCAATGATGGTACTCATTACGGAAGCATGCGATGAGAATGTGTTAGAAACAAATTGATTATTGAGATAACGTCCTTTTAAATCAATATCAAGGGTATCTGGCCGATTTTCCTTGACGGAAACAAGCGTGTTATACCCATTGTATTCCAAAAACGCAGATTGCATTAGCCGAATATTGTTACAAGAATAATCGGTAGCGCCAAATAGTAATTCTTCCTTAGGGATTTGTTGTTCGCTGATGAATAAAATCTGATTTGATTGAATAAGCTTGGTGATATGTTCCCATGAAAGTTCTGTTGTCACAATCGGCAAACGATCATCCATCCTGATTGTTCCGCTTTTCAGTGATTGTAAAAGAAGTCGTACTGAATCTGCATTTCTTACATAGAAACTGAAGCTAGTTTTTCCTGTAGGGATTTTTTCTTGCAGTTTCTGTGCAAGTAAAGGGTCTGTTTTAGTACGAATAGCCGTTTTTAGATCCTGCGCATCTGTATAGTTTACAAATGCCAGAAACAAGAATAATAAGATATAATTCTCCTTAATAAAAATCATTCTAAATATGCTACGTGAAAAACAGATATAAAATTAATGGAAAAGAAGTTTGCCGGTTGGTTGTTATCTGTTTGGCGCAAAGAAAGAAGAACGCAGAGGGTAGCGCAGAGTCTTTTACTGCGATAAACTCTTTTTCTTCCTTCTCTGCGCCAAATATTTTCCATTCTCACGGACTCACGGTCTTATGGACTTCCGAATTTTTCGATTTCTCACCCCTTGAAAATTGTTTTTCACTAAACAAAGATCTTCGTAATTTACATGCAACTTGATTTTATCACCAAAACCCTTTTTATGAAAAAATTATTTTCCCTGCTCTTAATGGGACTTTTCAGTGCCTTTGTGTTTTTCGCTTGTCAAAAAGACAATTCCCAGGTCCCTACCAAAGTAACAGATGATGTTTTAAGTCAAATCAGCTCAATGGGCTTCTCTACTGAAGGAGTTCAGGCGATGGACGGCGGATACCTGGTGGAAGGAGATATTTTCTTATCTCCGGAGCAGCTTGGTCAGAAAGACAATGGACCACGTCTCATCATCGCAAAAGAAGAACAGTACCGAACAACCAATCTGGTAGCTGCATTGCCTAGAACAATAACAGTTTCATTAGACAGCAGGTTAGCCAGAACAGCCGGATATTCTCAGGCATTACAGGAAATGGTAAATCGATACAATGCATTGAATCTTCAACTTAATTTTCAGGTTGTTAGTTCAGGTGCAACTATAAGTTTTGTAAGAGGTTCAGGTTCATACCTGGCTTCAGCCGGTTTCCCAACGAGTACCGGTAATCCACATAATAGAGTTAATGTAAATTCTTCTGCAATTGGAAGCGGCACATCAACTACTTTCGTTAATTACCTCGCTACCATTCTGGCGCATGAATTAGGTCATTGCATTGGCTTCCGTCATACAGATTATATGAATCGTGCTTTTAGTTGCGGCGGCTCTGCTACAAATGAAGGGGCAAGTACAGTAGGAGCGATATTGATTCCCGGTACGCCTTCCGGTCCGGATGCAGGTAGCTGGATGCTTGCTTGTATCGGAAGCGGACAAAATCGTCCATTCAATACCAACGACAGAACAGCGCTTGATTTTTTATATTAATCTGTTTTATGAAATGATAAAAAAAAGACCCGGTTATGCCGGGTTTTTTTATTTACGGGTTACGAGGTGCGAGTTACGAGTGGTTGGTGTTTTTGCCTTGCCTTGTCTTATTCTCTTTCGATTTCTTCAGCGCAGAGAAAGAAGAACGCAGAGGTCTCGCGGAGATGGATTATAGTTACGAGTTATGTGTTATGAGTTACGAGTACAACACTAATAACTAATAATCAACAACTAATAACTTCCTCCAAACTCCCGGTCTTTCTGCCCAGGTTCGAGTTCTCACGAACCGGAAAAAGGTGGTTCGTGAGGACACGAACCACGGCGGTGGATTTATTCTCCTCGTTATTCCTTGTTTGCGCAAAATATTTTCCCGGTATCATGGTCTTACGGTCTCACGGACTAATTGACTCGCGGACTCACGGACTCATGCACTCACCGACTCACTCGCCTACTTCCTAAACTCTTTATACAAATGAATTAAATGATTCGTGCTGTCATCATGAGAAGTAATACGCTCTTCAGTTTTTAACTCCGGCAAAATCTTATTTGCCAATACCTTTCCTAATTCAACACCCCATTGATCGAAACTATAGACATTCCAGATAGCGCCCTGTACAAAAATTTTATGCTCATAGAAAGCAACAAGTTCACCTAATGTAAAAGGTGTTATCTGCTTAATCAGAATGGAATTCGTAGGTCTGTTTCCTTCAAATATTTTGTAAGGGATTAATTCTTTTTTCACGCCTTCCGCTTCCAACTCTTCTTTGGTTTTTCCATTCATCAGCGCTTCTGTCTGTGCAAAGAAATTACTCATCAGCTTTTCATGGTGATCACCTGAAGGATTGTGGCTAATGGCCGGTGCAATGAAATCACAGGGAATGAGATGTTTACCTTGA
>JBIIPV010000114.1:0-4759 GCA_044342435.1 Lacibacter sp.
GTTGCAAAGCAATCTCATGGCTTCATAAATATAATTTCGTTGTAGCAGGTTTCTTATGGTCACACTCATATAAGCAAATGAGGGTGGTGCACCTGTAGAGTGGGTCACCCGGACTTGATTGAGCAATTAATTCCGTTTACTTTGCTTTGAGATCTCGGATAGAATAAATATCTTTTAAACTTAAATGAAATATCATGCGTAAATTTTATGTTTCACTGGGAGTTATACTCATGCTTTATAGTTGTAAAACAGATTCTCCTCCATTCTCATCAAAAGCGGATCCTGAGGTAAAAACAGGCACTGAAATAGACGGACTAATTCGAAAATCACTGGATAAAAACGGAAAGTTTGAATGGGGCAATACAGATGATGTAGTCATCTGGAGTGCAGGCCAGCTGACAGATCAGATTTATGCAGTTGGGTATCAACCTAAAGATGAGCGCTTGGTTGAAAACAGATTGCATGAGATAGATATTAATAGTAAACCCTGGCAGGACACCAAAAAACAGATTCTTGAGATCATTTGGGAAGAAGAACGTGTTGCTAACCCTTCATTAAAATTGGAACAGCTTGAAGTGTGGGAAGAAAATTTCCTTCCTGTAATAGATGTTACCATCAAGCGTTTTTCTACGATTCAGCGCCTTCGTGCATCAGGTCTTGTGAGGTATGTTGAGCCAATGGGATACGATGCAGGTGTAACGGAGAAGAATGTACAACGTGTAACCAGCAGCAGCGGATGCGGCAGCAATGTTGCACAGTCCGGTCTTGTCAATGGCACTCATTATACAGTCACAACTCCTAATACCCTTGTTTCTTGGAACTATCAGTATCATCGCATACCTCAGGCATGGTCAAAATCTACGGGGAGAGGTATCAAAGTTTACATCATTGATACCGGCACAAGTCCTGATCAGGACAATTTAGGCTCTGCATTTAATCAAGGGTCATCCAGTGGCAGAACGATTGAGAAAATTGTTACCCTTCCACGAAATACTTTCTTAGGTATTCCCACCGGCTCGGTTGAAACACCCGCTGATTTATGCGGACATGGCACATCAATGGCAGGTGCCTGTGCTGCGCCAAGGGGTATTGATGGTGCAATGACCGGCGTAGCTTACAATTGTAACCTTGTTACTTGCCGTGCTGCTGCGGATGTATTGATTGATGAGAGCAGAGAGAACAAAGGAGTTTCTGATGCTTTTGTAAATGCAGGTAATCGTTCTGATGTGCGTATAATCAGTATGAGTATGGGCCGCATTACGAGTAACTCGCAAATAGCTGATGCTGTAAGATATGCTTACGGAAAAGGCAAATTGATTTTTTGTGCAGGTGGTACATCTTTTGGTTGGTCGGCCGACTGGTATGGTGTGATTTTCCCGGCATACATGCCTGAAGTGCAGGCTGTCACAGGTGTTATTGAAGGAACAAACTTCACCAACTGTAATGAATGCCACAAAGGTTCCGAAATTGATTTTGTGGTAACGATGCAAAGAAGTGCAGACGGTTTTAAACCATTGACCTTGGCAATGAGTGGTAACCCTCCAGCAACAGTTGGTGGTTCTTCAGTAGCAACAGCAACAACAGCAGGAATCGCCGCATTGGTTTGGAGTAAATATCCCACCAGTACCCGAGATCAAATTCTAAGCAGACTTCAACAAAACAGTAGTCGATTCCCGACAAAATCGGCAGAATATGGATGGGGCTTAATCAATGCGGATCTCGCAACGAATTGATTGCATGATTATAATAAAATTTAGCTAGGGCTCGAAAGAGCCCTTTTTTGTCGATCAAAGTTTTTAAAATCTTAAGTTTAAGGGTTTTTATATAAATACAAAAACTATTTACTGTTCTTGGTTTCAATTTTCACTTTCTGATGCTGAATTAATTATTTTTGAAAAACAAATCCTTATCCATGAAAAAAATAACTTTTATTTTCACATTTGTTATTGCTGTTTCTTTATTCATTAGTTCTTGTTCTCCTGTCATTACACCTTATCAGGCGGCATCAGGAAAGTATAGATGTGGCGTTTCCGTTCGTTAAGCCTTAGATCCCCTATTTCTCATATCTTTTCTGATTCTTCTGTACTTTGCATGTTGAATGAATAAGAAATGAGAAAAAGTTTATTGGCATTTATTGTCTGCTTAAGTATTTTTTTACAATCAAAAGCCCAGCTTGTCAGTGGCCCAATGCTTGGTCCGGTTGAGTTGCGAACAGCAAAACTCTGGATTGAAGTGGTGCCCGGCACTCAGGTTGATTTGTGGTTTTGGAAAAAAGGAGAAATCCTGACTGCCGGAAAGATTTCAAAATTTACAAATGCAGGTCAGTGGTTTGCGCCGGTGCAATTTCACCTGACTGATCTCTCTATAAATACAGAATATGAGTATGCGTTCATTTTCAACGCCAATAAAAGATCAAAGCCAACTCAATCACAAGGATCTTTTATCACAAAAGACCTTTGGCAATGGCGAAAGCCTGCACCCGATTTTTCTTTTCTAACAGGATCCTGTACATATTTCAATGAAGCAATTTATGATCGTCCGGGTAAGCCTTATGGCGGCGACTCATCTATTTTTCTGACTATGTCGAAAGAGAAAGCGTCGTTTATGTTGTGGCTAGGCGACAATTGGTACACACGAGAAGTGGATTATTCTGATGAATGGGGTTTGTGGAAAAGGGCGAGTCGAGATCGGGCATCTCTTGTGTTGCAGCCTTTTCTGAAATCTACTTCACATCTTGCTATATGGGATGACCATGATTATGGTCCGAATGATATGGGCAAACAATTTGTTCTGAAAGAAACCTCACGCGAAGTGTTTAAAAATTACTGGCTGAATACTTCTTATGGCATGGAAGGTAGAGGTGTTTATACTGTATGGAGTTATGGTGACGTGGATGTGTTTATGATGGATGATCGCTGGTGGAGGAGTGCCGATAATATTGCCGATTCATTAAACGGTCAACCAAACAAAGAGAAGAGGATGTGGGGGCAGGAACAACTTGATTGGCTCAAGCAATCTTTGCTCAGCAGCCGGGCAACTTTTAAAATCATTGCCAATGGCAGCCAGATTTTAAATCCTGTTTCGCCGTATGATAAGCTGGCCGATTTTCCTTATGAATACAATGAATTGATGGATTTTTTAAAGGCGCAAAAAGTGAATGGTGTGCTTTTTTTAACAGGAGACAGACATCATTCGGAAATTATTAAACTGGATCGCGAAGGGTCTTATCCGTTGTATGATATCACTGTTTCTCCGCTTACATCGGGCACACATGTTTTTGGTGGACCTGAAAAAAACAATCCTTATAGGGTACTCGGTATTGACCAAAAGCAGAATTTTGGAAAAGTTTCTGTTTTCGGAGAACGGGGGAAGCGAAAGATGCGTATAGATTTTATTGGGATCAATGGCGAAGTGATAGGAGCGTGGGATATAGATGAAAATGCCTTAAAAACAAAACAGCAATGACCATACAATTTGAATACAATAAAAAGCAAGTATTGCGTGCCCTGCGTTACCATTTTTTTTCGAAGAAGGATATTCGTATTCTCATTCTTGTTGTCAATGGCTTTGCGTTGATCTCGGCCTTGTTATATTACACGGAAATAGTGAGGCCTCTGGCTTTTCTGATCGGTTCTTTTCTGTGGTTATCTCTTATGTTTTCTTTCTGGTGGTTATTGCCCTTAAAGGTTTATCGCAGTTCACAAACTTTTCGTGAGTCTTTGGAAATCGAATTCGGACCCGAAGAGATGATTATCACACATAGTGGAGGCAGAAAACACTGGGCATATTCTTCTTTTCAAACAATGAAGGAAACTCCGGAGTTTTTTTATTTATATGTAGACCCCCGTTCTTTTTTCCTGATTCCAATGGATGCGTTCGAAGATGCAGAGGCGATCAGATTATTTAAATCAATTTTGAATCAGAGAATAACAAATTCGTTGTAATTAATGATGAATATTTTTATATTAAACTAATAGGGTATTTCCTGTCTTTTTATACACACCAACCATTTCTCCGAATCCAAGTATATGACCACTCATTGACTTTTCTAGTGCTCTTATCCGAGATCCGTACGGCAAGGACAATAAGGTGTCAAGTGCATATACTTTAAAATGATATCTGTGTGTTCCTGAAAAGGGGCAAGGGCCTTCATATCCGCAATGTTGAAAATCATTCATGCCTTCAATACCAACTTGGGTATTTTCTTTGATCAAGTGAGTAACGGGAATATCCCAGGCTATCCAATGTATCCATGTATTGACCGGTGCATCGGGGTCATCAATCACAATTGCCAGCGATTTGGTTTCGGTAGGTAGTTGACTGATCTTAATGGGTGGGTTTACATTTACTCCTTCGCAGGTGTATTTCGCGGGGATGATTTCTTTTTCTGCGAATGCGGGACTACTAACCTCAATCACTGCATAACTTACTTCTTTTGCTGCTTTTATCATGTGCTTTGTTTTTACATTACGGGCCTTCACCTTTTGCAGGCGGTTCTTCCTCCGGATTTTCATAAGGATCTTCCACAGGTAAGTCATCCGGATCTTTCACTTGTACAGGGTTTTTTTCATCTTCAGGAATATATTGATCTGTGGATGCTATTTGATTGCGGCTCCTTTCACGCTTTTTTATATTTCCCTTTTCTGATATATCTAATGTGTTTTTTCGTTTGTTAAACATTGCGAGAAATATTTAATCAACTTCAAAGAAATATAGTTTTAATGACTGCTTCTATGACAGGTGTCAATTAAGATGTTGA
>JBIIPV010000115.1:0-4756 GCA_044342435.1 Lacibacter sp.
CTAATATGAATTCAACTATGTTAAAGCGCTCATAACAAACTGCTCTCTGCTAAATATGATCAATATCAGCTATCGTTTGGCATTTTTAATCCAGATTGCAAAGATGAAGCAGCATTCATTCATTTTCAAAACAACTTACCTGTTCATCATAGTGCTTTGCCTGTATTCCTGTGGTATCATAGAAAAATCGTCCGTCCATGCTTTTGACGAAGGTTATTATCGAGTATCAACAGGCTCATTCCAAAATAAAAAACTATATGTATCAATAAGCGAAGAAGAAATCGTTGGCCACACCATGAATGAGGAAGGAGTAAAAGAAGATCAGTACACATTTCGTTTTCAGATGAATGAGCCCAATCAACCAATTGGAAAAATATCTTTTAAAAAAAGCAGCTTGGATATTGATATCAGCTCTGTACTACTGAAATACCGTCCGTCTGTTTACGGATTGCCCGCTCAGTTGACTACTGATTTTAACCTGGCATTATATGGTGGCTGGAGAAAAGACATGTACCAAATATTTTACGAGACCTCTCCTATTGGCACAAAAAATTTAAAACAAAATCACCGGGGATATGATGTTGGTTTTTTTGCAGGTGTTGGAAATACACTGGTTGGGCCTTTTTCTACCAGGTCGGTTGTAACAGATGAATACAATGGATTAATACTTCAATCCGGAATTGCAGGTTTTCTGGAAACTGGTTTTGCGAGTTTTGGCTTAGCGGGGGGCGTTGACCACCTGACAGGGCCTAATGGGAAAGACTGGATTTACCAGCGAAAGTGGTGGATTGGATTTATGATCGGGATTGCACTTAATTAATCTATTGTTATGCTGATTCTTTTAGCGTAACCTTCTCCGAAACAACCGGACTCCCATAAAAAAGAGCCGCGTGCTTGTCAAAATCCACCGAAGAATCTGTGGTGTAAAACTGTCGCTTACTTGTTTTAGATAAGCATATTTCCATTTCCGGATGACGCAACAAGTAATCTTTCAAACTGTCTGCAACAATATTTCCCTGCGATACAATATGAATCTTTTCAGATAAATATTTTTTTATGCTTCTTTCAAGAAGCGGATAGTGAGTACATCCCAGTAAAACAACATCTATATCTTGATTCTGTGCAAGTAATTCATCAATACAAGCTTTCACGAAATAATCAGAACCTTCATTGTCTATTTCATTGTTTTCAATCAAAGGAACCCACATGGGACAAGGCTGCTGAAACACATGAACATCAGGAAAAAATTTGGCTATTTCCACAGGATACGAACAGGATTGTACCGTACCGGGTGTGGCCAAAATACCTACATTTCCTGATTTTGTATAGTTCCCGATAATCTCTGTTGTAGGCCTGATGACGCCCAACACTCTTCTCTCGGGATAAAAAGCCGGAAGGTAGCTTTGCTGAATGGTGCGAAGTGCTTTTGCCGAAGCTGTATTGCATGCAAGAATAACGATTGGACAACCCTGCTTAAAAAACCATTCAACACATTGGCGCGTGTATTCATGCACTGTTTCAAAACTCCTGGTTCCATAAGGAGCGCGTGCATTGTCGCCCAGATATAAAAAATCATATTCCGGCAAGGCTTCTGTCAGGGATTTCAGCACTGTCAAGCCGCCATAGCCGGAATCAAAAATGCCAATAGGTCCTTTGTTCATTTGGTGAAAGATAGGCAAAAAAATATCCCGCATGATAGCGGGATATTCATGAATGATTTGATCAATTATTTCACGCCTGCCGGTTTGTCAACAATCTTGAGATGCGCCTTCACTTTTGCAAGCAAATCGTCGCTGGGGGGAGCTACAATCAACATTTCAGCATTGATTACATAAGCATACCCGTTGTCTTTTGCTACTTTCTGAATCGCTTCTCTGGCTATTTTCTGAACCGGCTCGAGCAACTCCTGCTCTTTCTCCTGAAGATATTGTTGTGCAGTGTTTGAATAATTCTGAAGTGCATCTGCCAGATCCTGAAACTCCTTGAACTTGATGTCTTTCTTTGCTGGTGTCCATTTAGCTGAATCTGAGCGGATGATGCTATCTTTTTCACGATATTCCTGAATCATCTCACCATAAGCAGTATTGAGCGAATCCTGGATTTTTTGCAACCTATCCTGAGCTTTTTTGGTTTCAGGCATGGCTACGATCAGTTCGTTTGTATTGATGTGGGCAATTTTTTGTGATTGTGCATTTACAGCAGAAAATCCTGTGAACAGCAGGATTGCGAACAACATTGATTTTTTCATTTTTAAGAATTTATCGTTTTAAAGGTCAGATGTCGCGCCCTGATAAAAATTGCCGATGGAATCCAGCAACTATTAAGGACATTACACTTTAGACTGTTAAGAGGGTGAAGATAAAGAAAAGCGTCAAAACATCGAATAAAAAATCATGATAATTGGTTAAAGTTTAACGCCAAGTATTTTGAGCACATCATCACTCTTGTCGAGTTTCGGATCCGCAAAAATCACGGTGATTCCTTCGCTTTTATCCAGCACAAAATCATACATTTTCTCGGTGGCGAGTTTTTGTACAGCATTGTACACTTTTTCCTGTATCGGTTTCACCAACTCCTGTTTTTTCTTGAAGTAATCTCCTTCATAGCCGAAACGCTTTCTCTGGAGATCCCGCACTTGTTTTTCTTTGTTAAAAATTTCATCCTCCCTTTTTCTCAAAAGCTCAGGTGTCAGCATCACCCTTTCCGCATCCAGCTGGCGGTACATTTTATCAAGTTCTGTCTGCATCATGTCAATTTCCTGCTGCCAGGAAGCGGCTATTTCTTCCATTTGCTTATTTGCATCCTTGTACTCAGGTATTTTTTCAAGAATGTATCGTGTGTCAATGATCGCATAACGCTGTGAAAAAGCAGCCATTGTGACAAAGAGAAAAAGAAAGAGAAACGCCGTCTTTTGCATATGTGAAAGTTATGTGTTACGAGTTAAGGGTGTCTTGTTGTGATATTAGGTTGACATATTTGTTGTGACATTTCGACTCACTAACTTCTTTAATTTTTCACCCTGATTGGTATCGGGTTTTCGTTTAAGAAGTTTCACATGTTTTGTTTAGTGCCCATAAAATAACCATTAACAGTTAACTGCCAACCGCCAACAGATAACCGCCAACTGTTTTACTCCGGCTCAAACCCAAGCATAAAGGTAAAGCGTGTTACATCTCTCAAGCGTGCTCCCGGGAAATAACGATCAAGTCCGACACCATAGTCAAATCCGAGAAGACCAAACATAGGCAGGAAGAATCGCATACCCAAACCTGTACTTCTTCTGAGTTTAAAAGGATTGTAATCCTTGAAATCATACCATCCGTTTGCTGCTTCAAAAAATGCAAGTCCGAAAATTGTACTACTTGGATTCGTGCTCAGCGGGTAACGCATTTCGAGGCTATACTTGTTGAATATAGTAAAGAATTGATTGGCTGATGTCTGATTCGGATTGTTTATCCGCGGATTGCTGTTGTCGTATACCGGATAACCGCGATGTGCGATCACATCAAATCCAATGATCCCAAAATTGTTCTGAAGACCTGCATCCCCGACTTGAAAACGCTCGAACGGAGAGATGGTCAAGTTTTGGTTGTATCGCCCAAGGAAACCAAATTTTGCCGCAGCCCGAAGTACGAACTGGCGATTTTTTTCAGCACCCATCGGTTTGCCGATTGGCACAAACCACTCATAGTTCAGGCGCCATTTGTGGTACTCAACCAACCGGTAACGTTCAGCAGGATCATTGTATTTCGACTGATCACGGAACAACGACCAAGGCGGGGTAAATGTAGCAGTAAGTGAAAAATTGGATCCTGAACGAGGAAACATCGGTTGATCGATACTTGACCTCAACACTTGAAACCTGATGTTGAAGTTATTGGATAAGCCGCTGTCTAACTCTGGAAATATCGGATAGTTTTTCAACTTATACTGAGTATAGTTGATTGAAGTGACAAGATTAAAAAAGTCATCAGGCCATTTCAACTGTTTACCAAGAGAAACAGATACACCACTGGTGCGCAGGAATTGATTATCTGCCCTCCCCCTTGTTGGGACACCGGTAAGAGGATCAAAGGCATTTGCAAGGCGGGTTCTGAAAAGACTAACTGTGAATGAATTTCTTTTTTTACCTCCCAGCCATGGTTCTGTAAATGAAAAATTCTGAGATGTAAATGATGGTCCGTTCGACTGTACACGCAATGATAAACGCTGTCCATCACCTGAGGGCAAAGGCGTCCACGACGATTTTTTTAAAATGTTTTTCGTAGAGAAATTATTGAATGTAATACCCAATGTGCCGGTTAACCCAATTAATCCGCCCCAGCCCGCGCTGAGTTCAAGCTGATCGCTTGATTTCTCTTCGAGTGTATAGTTGATATCAACCGTGCCATCATCCGGATTTGGTATGGGATTGATATCAATTTTTTCCTGGTTAAAATAATTGAGTGCAGCGAGTTCCCTGTTTGAACGAATCAGGTCTGTGCGACTGAATTTTTCGCCCGGAATCGTACGAATTTCTCTTCGGATAACGTGTTCTTTGGTTTTGTCGTTCCCTGAAATATTGACTGCACGAATGGTTGCCTGCGGGCCTTCTGCAATGCGGATTTCGTAATCAATGGTGTCGTTATAAACACGTGTTTCAATCGGATCTATGCGAAAGAACAAATACCCATCATCCATGTAATATCCACTGATATCTCCCCCTTCCTGAGAGAGTTCTTTACCGAGTTTTTTATTTAATGTTTGAATATTGTAA
>JBIIPV010000116.1:0-4739 GCA_044342435.1 Lacibacter sp.
ATTGCAAAGCAATCACCTCAATGCAAATTCATTTTTCCGGATCAGCACGCGCAATGAACGTGCCACTGATAC
Source organism: Lacibacter sp. (assembly GCA_044342435.1). Lineage (GTDB taxonomy): Bacteria > Bacteroidota > Bacteroidia > Chitinophagales > Chitinophagaceae > Lacibacter. Next base: position 73 of record JBIIPV010000116.1, read on the forward strand.
AGAATGGAACATAAAAGTTAAATTGAATTTCAATCCTTCATCCACCAACTATATCGACATCTATCTCACTGCATCAGAAGCCGATTTAACTCAGTCATCCCTAACAGGATATTTTATCCGTATCGGCAACACCGAGGATGAAATTTCACTCTACAGAAAAGATGCCGGCAATACATTAATCAAATTAATAGATGGTCGAAATGGCATTCTAAATAATAGCAGCAATCACATAGAATTGAAAGCAATCAGAGATATAAACGGGAAGTGGTATTTGTTTTATAATGTCAACGAAGCAAATCAATTCATTACAGACGGCACTGCAATTGATTTGACTTACAAAAGCAGTTTTTGGTTTGGCATACTGGTGAGACAAAGTACAAACAGTTTTTTTCAGAGACATTTTTTTGATGATATCAGTATTAAACAATTTGTGCCGGATACAAAAGCACCCGTATTACTAAACGGATATTATACAACCGACACTGCATTAACTCTGGTTTATGATGAAGCACCTAGCGGCATCTTGAACGATCAGCTTCATTCATTTGAAATGAATAACGGAATCGGGAATCCGGAACGCATCATTGCAGATGAGAATGAATTGAGATTATCTTTTAGAAAGTCATTGACAGCAGGCACAACCTATACATTAAAAATTCCTACAATAGAAGATGTCTGGGGGAATAAACAACCGCCCGACAGTTTTCATTTCACTTATTACCCACCATCGGTTCACGATATACTGATTACTGAAATCATGGCTGATCCGACACCGCAGGTAAATTTGCCCGATGCCGAATGGATTGAAATAAAAAACTGTTCAAAGAGAATGATATCATTGTATGGATGGCAGATTGCCGATTACGGAGGAAGAAGCAAACCTTTTAAAAAACAACTCCTTCATCCTGACAGTTCTTTGATTTTAACCGGAACAACCATTGAAAAACAAATGCAGAATTTTGGAAGATGTTTGGGCGTGGAAGATTTTCCATCTTTAAACAACGATGCGGATGAATTAAAACTAACCAATGAAAAAGGACAACTTATTCATGTTGTATCCTATGATGAAAGCTGGTATAAAAATGTGATCAAGGCCGAAGGCGGATGGGCACTTGAAATGACAGATACCAGGAATCCATGTGGAGGAGAAACAAACTGGACAGCAAGCGTTCATCCATCCGGTGGCACTCCCGGAAAATTGAATTCAGTCACGAAAGACAACCAGGATAATGAGCCCCCCTATTTGGTTCGTGCATTTGCAACAGACAGCTTGTCGGTAAGATTATATTTCAGCGAAAGCATAGACAGCACTTCAGCTGCAAGTACTGAAAATTATCTAATAGAAGGACTATCCTTGAAACCGGTTTTTGCTTTACCCGAAGCGCCTTCCTTTAAACAAGTGATACTCAAGCTCCACTACCCGCTTGATAAAGAAATAAAATATCAAGTGAGCGCTCTCAACCTGACCGACTGCTCCGGAAACACCATCGGACATTTTAATACAGCCACATTCGGGCTTACCAATAAATGTGATACCGGAGATGTGATTATCAATGAAATTCTGTTTGATCCCAAAGGATCAGGATCTGACTATGTGGAATTATTCAATCGTTCTTCAAAACGTGTTAATCTGAAAACGCTGATCATCGCTAATCGAACTGCTTCGGGAAACATTGGCGACAGAATCATTTGCTCAACAGACGATTACCTACTCAATCCAAATGAATACGTTGCCATTTGTAATGACAGACAAGACATCATATTCAATTTTCCGGCACATAAAAAAGAAGCTCTTTTTGAAAGAACTCCATTGCCGTCATTTCCCAATGACAAAGGAACAGTTGTGGTTATGAACAATGAAGGAGTGATCGTTGACGAATTTTCATACACAGATGACTGGCACTTTCCGCTCATCAGCAGCAAAGAAGGAGTTGCATTGGAAAGAATTAAACCTGATGCGCCTACTCAACAAAAAGACAACTGGACTTCAGCCGCACAGGATATTGGTTTTGGCACACCCGGTATGCAAAATTCACAATACAGAAATGACATTCAGGTGAAGGGAGCAGTAACAATTCAACCGGAAATCTTTTCTCCTGACCAGGATGGAAATGATTACTTTCTCACCATTCAATACAGTTTTCAGGAAAATGGTTATGTGCTTAACAGCAAAGTATTTGATGCGGGAGGCAGGGTGGTCAGACACTTGCAAAGAAACCTTATTTGCGGGTTGACGGGCTCGTTTAGATGGGACGGACTCGATAACAAAAATCAACAACTTCCAACCGGACCATACCTCATTTTTACGGAAGTCTTTCATTTATCGGGTACAGTAAAAAAATATACAAACAGAGTTGTCATGGTCACTAAATAGTAAAAACAAGCTGCAGGAAAATAACTTAGTTCACTAACTTGCAATGGATGATTAGCCGTAAGAAAATCTTCTATCCTGTTTCACCCCAGCTCAGAAATTATCTGGAAAGATATCGCCGCGAAAAACCGTTGCCGATTACCTATGATGAACTGAAATATTTCACTGAAAGCATCCCTGTCATTGACGAAAAAGGAAAGGATACGCTCTGGGAAACCGTCCTATACGCACAAAGTGAAACAGAACCCATCCACAAGGCACTGAAATACATTTATGCATTACTAAAAACAGCCGGAGATACAGGGGTGCAGCAACATCTCTTCATTGACCGAATTGATTATTGCACATTCGGTAATTCAAGACCATTCAGAATCAGAATTGTGAATCGTTATAATGATGTTTACGATTATTTCTATATAAAAACTGCGGATGCATCCCGTATATACGGACTTGAACTGGAACACCTGCTATCGCCCAACCAGGTGCATTATCTGACCAACGACAAAGTACTTGTAGAAGAACATATTGCGGGCATACCGGGAGATCAGTTTCTTCGTTTATATGAAGATCGTCCTGAATTCAACCCGAAGAGAATCGCGAAGGAATTTGTGAAATTCAATGAGCGATGTTTTCTGCGGCTGCTCGGAGATATGCGCGCTTATAATTTTGTTTTTGATATTACTCCCGACTTCGATGCATACCAGTTTCGAATTCGGGCTATTGATTTTGACCAGCAATTCTACGAAGGAAATAAAAATATTTACCGGCCGCAATTCTTCAAGGAAAACCTGCCATACGTACAAATGGTGCAACATCTTTTCAACGAAGAAGTGGTGCGCCAATATCAGCAGGAAGAAAGAGCCGTGATTGCACGAAGAATGCAATCAGAAAGACATCGCCTAAAAGACTTACGTGATGCCCTCATCAAAGAAGAACTATCCACACCTGAAAAAATCAAACAGCTAGGCGAGGAACTGGATGAGCATTATCAGGATAAAGGATTTACCAGGTGTAAAACAATGGGTGAACTCATTGAAAGGAGTCTAAAAAGGGTGTTGATCGCGACAAATCTCAAATAATTCCCCTCGTAAACCCCATCTCTTTTAGCGTTTCCCCAATGCTGCCTTTAAGGGAAACACTTATTCTCGCAAATGAAAGGTGCTGGAAATAGGAATAGCCCTCTTATCGTCCCTATTTTTACATTGTCAAACGGAGCACGTAAGCAAAAAAAATCCAATAACCTGTAAAGCCAAGTTCCGTTTAACATCCAATTATCCTAAAAACCTGACGATCCAATCCTTTTGAAGACGTAAGAAAAGAGCAAAAAAATTAACCCCCGGAATAATCCGGGGGTTTTGTTTAAATGGGTTAAGGATCCTAAAAAGATCTTTTCAGAACCAGTCGATTGCCCAACTATTCTCTCACGGTAATATTGCCCTGAATCGGCAAATAAGTATCCAAATCATCTTCGCACTGATCACCAAACACCACATCACTGATGCGGTCTTTGTTTCCACCTTTCCCGTTATCCTGTACTGAAAAAGAAGCCCTGCTCCCCGGATAAATATAAGCAGGAACATCATCCCCGCTAACAGACATCACTGTACCGCTAAGTGTAGCGCGATTCCCATCTATCTCAAAACAATCTATTGCCAACTGGAACTGTATGTCAAAAGCCCTTAAATGATAAACAAGGTGGCCATTGACGGAGCCGTTGGCATGCTTCACGGCATTGAAAGTAAAAGTAGATTTTACACCGAACTCAACGGCGACACCTCCTCCGTTTACAGAAGATATCCGTTTGTTTAAATGCTCTGAAAAAGAAATGTGTATTACTGAGAAAGAGAATACACACAATAAGACAATTAGCCTACGACTCATAAAAAAAATTAAAGAGAAAGAAAGGATTCCGTGGAGGTAAAGGCTAATCAATCAGAATTGGACTTTCTAAGATAGTGATTTCTCTTAAAAAAGAAAGAATCAGGCTGTTCTTTTTCCTGCTGATGAAAGACTAAATCGGCGCACTGAGGTTTTACCGGGAACAACCTGCCAGTTCTGAATAAACCCTTTGGGAACCAGGATCGCGTAATCATACCCTGAAAAAAACTGAACATTGAGCACGTCGCCATTTTTGAATGCCGGTATCGGGTAAGCATTTTCAACAACACCATTCATAGCTACCACGAGAATTTCCACATCAAATGAAAAGCGAAAATAAATGGGCAGTGGCGTTTGCGGATCGGGAAAATGAAGCAAAAGCGGCTGACGAAAATGCAAAATAGTTCTGCCGGATAAA